>JAABUD010000251.1 GCA_011389555.1 Desulfotignum sp.
AATTGAAAATCGGCAATTTATAGGCATTCGGAAAACCGGATAGTTTTTCATATGCCGGGAAGGGCAGGGTGTCCAAATCGAGCTGCTTTTTTCTGAAACCTGTGAAAACCGCTTTTCCTGATTCAGAGCGCAATACCAGGTTTTTGATGCCTGCCTTTTCATCCGGAGCAGCCGTCAAAAGCCTGTGCAGGGTATGCTCTCCTTCACCCACTACCACATAATCGATGACAAGATATCGATCGATTATTTTTTCTTTCAGAGCAGACACATGTACCCCGCCGAATACGACTTGAATTTCAGTCCGGATCTTTTTAATCTGCCCGGCAATCCTGACCCCGTCCAGAAAAGTGGCTGTGGTGCAGGAAAATCCCACGAACATAGGGCTTTCTTTTTTAATATATGCCGTGATCAGATCATCTGAAAAAGGGTGAGCATAACAGTCGATAATATCGGCCCGGATTTCAAATTGCGCAAGGTAGGCGGCAATACTGGCCAGACCAAGCGGCGGCATGATATTGGCCTTTCTTGATATATCCTCCCCGGCCCTGTCCCCGGGATATCCCAACGGATGAATGAGCAGAATTTTATTTTGTGTCATTTTCATGCATCAGTTTTTGACAGACTTCTGAAATTTTATCGCCATATCCCACAACAACCCTTTGAAACCGAATAACTTGAGGGCCTGCATCCGCATATACCCTTTCTCGGGCGGGAAAAACCGGTCTTTCCGATTTTTGAACGCAGTTTTGAGCATATCATCCATGTCTCTTTTATCAATTTCCGGTGAAAAATAATAACAGGGGCGTAAAAGGTCATCAGCCTCCGAAACAACACCTTGTTCAACAGCTATTTTGTGAATACCGGTGCCCGGCAGAATCCTTATACCGGAAAAAACAAACACCGCACAGTTTTCCAGATGTTGAATATTTTCAAGCCCTTCTTCAACCGTTTCAGCTGTCTCGCCGGGTCCCCCGAAAATAAAAAAATGGGCGCAGGGGATCTGTGCCTTATTACAATTTTTGTTCATGTTGAAAATGGTTTGAAAATCAAAGCTTTTGTTCAGACCTTTCAGGGTAGTATCACAGGCTGCATCAGATCCGAGTTCCATGGCATACAACCCGGAGCGCTTCAAAAGAGCGAGTTTTTCCGAAGAGATGTTTTCGGGCTTGAAATACCCCGCCCATTTGATACCGCATTTTTTCCGGATCATCTCCCAGGCCACTTCAAGATAGTGTTCATTCGGGTCATTGAACACCGAATCCGTAAAAAAAACAGTATCCACCCCGAATTTGTTTCTCAGTTCAAGCAGATTGCCCGCCACGAATCCCGGATCCTGGTAACGGATTCTTTTTCCTTCTATCAAAGGGTATGTGCAGTAATTGCATTTGTATGGACACCCCCGTTTGGTCTGGTAACTGAGCATGCCACTCTCGTCGTAATAGGTGTGGACAAATCTGTCATCATATTGTGGTGACAGAAAATCGGGTGTGTTTATCAGCCTTTGTTCAGGCCCCACAATTTTTTTGGTTGCGCTTCCTTCAGCGATATCCCGCACCAGTTTTCTGACAAGGACTTCGCCCTCGCCCACCACACCGAAATCAGCACCGGTATAAGCCAGGATTATTTCCGGCATAATGGAAAATGCCGGTCCCCCGAGAACCACAGGCTTTGATGTCAGGGTCCGGATGCGATCCACAAGTTTTTTTACGTATCCAGGATACCAGCGTTCCGTTGCAGCGCAGGAATCCACCGTGTCAATATTGCGGACTGAAATGCCGATCACATCGGGATTGAATTCATTAATGGCCGTTTCTGCAAGGAGCATCAGATCCATTTTCTGGGCCACAGGATCAAGCTGTTTCACCCGATGACCGTCTTGTCCAAGAGCCGCAGCCACAAGGGCCATCCCTAAAGGGTATGTCGGCATGGGGTCTACCATGGTGTTGGAAGATATCAGCAGAATTCGGCTCATCAAGACACTGCCTTATGGAATTGTCTTTTTCTTTTCGGATTGTAACGCTTATATGTACCGTCAAGAATTTCTTTTTTCATGACCTTGAAAAACAGCTCTCCCATCTTTGTCTGATACCCGCCGTCGCTGTAGAAAGTGTCCCAGGCATCATTATAAAGCGATTTCAATGTTTCAGCTGTCATGTTTTTGGGCTGGAATACCACGTTGTCACAGGTATATTTACTCCAGTCGTTACTGGTGATCCGATTCTGACGCTTGAATTTCTCCCGAATGGGGGATTTGGGAAATGGCGTTAAAATGGTAAACTCTGCCATGTCGAGGTTGATGTGCATCAAAAAATCCACCAGTTTTTTAATTTCATTTTCATCATGGTCGTCCGTCCCCAGGATAATGGTCCCTTCCACACCGATGCCGTGATCCTTGAGTCGCTTTATCCTTGTTTCAATTACCTTCGAGGTGTCGAATACCGCCTGGTAGACATACCAGCACCCGGCATCTGCCGCCAGTTTCAGCACATCATCATCATCCATCAAAGGATGGGACACCCATTTTTTCTTTAACGGGATCATCGCCGCAAACAGTTCCATCAGCCATTTTTTATCGTGGGCCAAAGAATTGTCCACAATAAACAAGCGGTTATTGGGAATGGCCTCCATTTCCCGGATGACCTTGTCTATGGGCCTCGGCCGGAACTGCCGTCCGCCCAAAAAGCCGTTACAGCAGGGAAAACAATTGAATTTACAGCCCCGGGATGCATGGACCAGATCCAGCATCTGGATGCCCCGGTAGTTGTAAAGATCTCTTTTGAGAATTTCCCGCCTGGCGGTTCCGACAAGCCCGATATCCGGAAAATCCTGCATGTAATGATACACTTTTTTCAATCCGCCGTTTTTGAAATCTTCAATAACCGCCTCCATCCGGCCTTCGGCTTCACCCAAAAAAACAGAATCCGCATGTTCCATTACTTGATCGGCATGCAGCATCACAGCGATCCCGCCGAAAATAACCGGGATACCGGTTTTCCGGTAAAGGCCCGCGACTTCAAATGCCCGGGGCAGCTGGCAGGTCAGCATCACGGAAATGGCCGCCATATCTGCGGTTTGATCAATTTGGAGTGTTTCAACATTTTCATCGACAAAATCAACATCAACATCATGGGGCAGTGCCGCTGCCAAGACCACGGGTCCGTGGGGCGGCAGATGGAACTCGGTCTGTTTTTCCAGTTTGGGCCAAGAGGGATAAACCAATTGGATTTTCATAGGGCGGTCCTTACAATGATATTCCGACATCGGGCCTGTATTTTTGTACAAGTCCGAATATATCATCAATTACATGGTTATCTTTATCATATATGGATTCAGGTGCGTCAGCGGATACAATCATTAACGATCCTTCCTTGACAGGTTCCAGCACAAAAAAAAGTGCCCCCGGCACGGGCCGGTTGCAGCGGTTTTCAGCACACCTGATATCGGAATTGCAGACGCCGCAGACAACTGCCCCGCACTGTTCCATGCACAAGGCTTCAAGTGCAAAAAACAAGGCGCTTCGACCATCATTGTTTTTTTCATTGATCACATAGGTTTCACCGGTCAGGCCAAAACAGATGGCAGCTTCTCCCAGAAAACATGAATCCAGAGTATACGCAAACAGGGCAGGGCTCGGGCTGTTTTTCAGCACAGTCTGCCAGTAACAAAGATCTGTTTCGATGCATCCGGTTGACGTGGCTGCAACAAGGCCGATCTCTTTTTTCGGAGGACCGCTTGTTATTCCGGCATCCTCAAGGGCAAAGGCAATGGCCGCAAACCCGAGTTTTGAAAAGGCATCCATCCGCCCGAAGGGTTTATACGGCTGAGCCAGAACATCTTTTCGCCTGAGTTCGGGCAGGCGCGCATCGGTTTCAAATTCCCGAATTCTTCCCGGATGGCCCATGGTTCTTCTGCCAACCCATCCCAAACCTGTTATAACCGCTTCGAATCGCATCCTATGGAACCCCTTCTATTAAAAGCGCTGCATTGATTCCGCCGAAACCGGAGTTGATCGTCAATATCCGGCTGCCGGTCATAATTTTCGGTTCTCTCAAAATCATTTTTTCGGCCGTTTTTTCAGGTGTTCGCAGCCCTTTTGTGGGTACCATGGTCCCTTTTTCAATCATTTTTACACAAAGAACCGTTTCAATACCACCTGCGGCACCCAATGTATGCCCGATGGCCCCTTTTATGGAACTGGCCGCAGTCTTGTCCGGGTCGAACAGGCTGTTCAGCACCTCCAGTTCCATGGCATCGTTGTAAACCGTACCGGTTCCGTGCGTGCTGACGGCGCAAATATCGACCGGGTCGATTCCAGCCATCCGGCATGCGGCCTTGATCGCTTTTTTCAACCCGCTGCCATTCCTGGCCGGTGCTGTCAGATGCCCCGCATCCCCTGCAATCCCCCAGCCGGAGATCTTGGCCGGTTGTTGAATTTTCAATTCTTCGGTTTTTTTCTGGTTCATGAGCAGCACAGCAGCCGCACCTTCACCCAGGTTCAACCCGTTCCGATGCCTGTCAAACGGCCGTGCCGGTTCACGGGACATGGCACCGAGTGCTGAAAATCCGGTAAATACAAACCGGGAAACGACATCCATACAACAGACCAGCACCGTATCCGCTGCACCGGCGCGGATCAGTGCCGCCCCTTTTGCAATGGCGATGGTGGCGGATGCGCAGGCGGCGTTGATATTGATCCCGGCATCTTTCAGCTTCAGCTTCCGGGATATGTAATCCGTCAACCCGGACAGAAATATTTTTTCAGAAACCATGTCCGGGATTGATAATTTTGCCATATTTTCAATCCCCGCCTTTGTGGATGCAACGATCAGTCGCGTGTCCGCCTCAACCGGGCCGAATTGGTCCAGCAGCATATCCGTCAACCCCAGGATCAGGGGTTTGTCATCTGATTCATCCAAAGAATGGATAATTCCGCCAAAAGACCCCGCCAGTTTTTCCGTGTCAAACCGTGTAATTTTACATATGCCGGATCTGTTTTCCATAAGCCCTGCAAAAAGGGCATCCGGTCCTTCTCCCAATGGTGTTACAGTGGCCGTCTGCGTGATGAAAACCTCGGCTGTCACAGCTCTCCTGCCTTCCACCTGTGGCAGAAATCCTTGTAATAGTTCGGTTGGGTCAGATACAGTTTGAATTCCTTATTCAGCATCATTTGAACGGTGAAGCCTGTGGCTGCCACAGCCCCCTTGGGATTTCTTATGATATATTCACTGTTGATCCGGGCAGCCGGCGAATAATGCAAAATGACTTCGATTGTGATCTTTTCCATGAATCTAAGCGGCTGGATATAATCGACATAAACCGTTTTAATGGGCGCCAGAATGCCATGGGCATAAAAATCCAGATAACCGATTCTATAGGCCGATCCGAGCTGGATGCGGGCGTCTTCGAAAAAACTTGCGTAATGACCGTGCCAGGCGATCTGAAGCATATCGACCTCTTCGAACCGGATGTTCCGGGACACTTTTCTTCTAAGCGGAGGCGGATCATCTTTTGCCGGCTTAAAATACGGTTTTTTCATACATCTTTTCCCATTTCCATTTTCGTTAGACATTCTGCCATTTTTGCCTTTACATGTTTTTTTAACAGAAGATGACCGGTTTCTCCTTGAAAACCTTCCGGGAAGACCGGTTCTAAAATTTCCATCTTGATTTTTGCCGGTTTGAGAAAATACCGGCCAGGCGGCAGCAGGTCCTGCGTCCCTGTCAGGCAGATAGGGATTATCGGCACATGGTTTTCAATGGCCATTTTGAATGCGCCGGAATAAAACCGAATCATCTGTTCATCACAATTTCGATGCCCTTCGGGGAAAAAAAGAATGAAGCTGCTGTTTTTCAGGTTCTGCCGGGAAACTGAAAGTGCTTTTTCCCAGGAATCACTTTCAATGTTGATATACCCGGCAAGTTTCATGAAAATATTGTATAAAGGTATTTGAAACGGCCATGCCCGGACCGCGAAACAGACATCCTTGACCGGCAACATGTTCATGCAGTATGTATCAAGAAAAGACCGGTGGTTAACAACGATGATACCGGGCGTATCAAAGGCGCCCCTTTTGATTTCAGGCCGGGTAAAACAAACGAAAAGCCCTGTAATCCGCTGCCAGACCCGGCCGTAAATCCAGATGCACCGCCGGGTGGCAAGGGGGGTGGAATCTTTTAATATCAACCGCATGTACAAAAAACCAAGAGGAAAGATCACAACGCCTGCTATGGTCCATATCAGGATCAGCGGCACCACTACAAGGTTCATCAGGCCTGTCGCAACCCCTTTGGCCGGCCGGTTGTCCATATCTGTTTCATATAGACTGCGGATCAGCATCTTTTACACCTGCCATTTCATATCGTTTCAATCTCATTGAAATTCAAGATAACGGCCGCATTGGTTCCCCCGAATCCGAAAGAATTGGATATGGCATACCGGATTGATGCGTCACAGGTCTGCGGCACAACCTGTATGGGCGGGCAGTCTTCATCCAGCCCCGTAAAATTGATATTGGGCGCAAGAAAACGATTTTTCGCCATTAAAATGGTATAGATCACTTCACTGGCTCCCGACATCCAGCATTCATGTCCGGTCATCGATTTTGTGGAGGAGACCGGCGTATTCGGGCCGAAAACCTGATGAATGGCAATGGCCTCGGCCAGGTCACCGACGGGGGTGGAGGTGGCATGGGCGTTGATGTAATCAATGTTATCCGGAACGATGCCGGCGTCATTCAACGCGTTCAGCATGGCCTTTTGCGAGCCTTTTTTATTGGGTTCTGACAATGATTTGCCGATCCCGGACGAGAATCCGTATCCGTCGATAATGCAGTAAATTGGAGCACCGCGTAAAACGGCATGCTCAAGGGATTCCATGATGATGCATGCACCACCGCCACCGGGCACAAGCCCGTTACGTTTCCTGTCAAAGGGGCGGGATGCTGTTTTCGGATCATCCGTATAGGAAGAGAAAGCATTCAGGGAGTCGAAACTTGCCATGGTCATCCAGTTGGTCTCCTGGGCCGCCCCTGCAAGGATAATATCCTGCATCCCATTGCGGATCATCATCAGTGCCTGGCCAATCACATGCGCGCCGCTGGCACAGGCTGCACTCACCGTCCAGTTGGCCCCCTGTGTCTTGAAATGGGCGGCAAGGTTCATGGTTATAGTGGAATTCATGGACCTGAAAATACGACCAGCCCCGATATAGTGGGTCTCATTGTATTGTCTTGCGATATCCACCGCTTCCACGGAAGCCTTGACCGTGCTGTCGTTACCGAAAATAATACCGCAGCGCTCGTTTTGAAGCTCGTGTTCGGAAAGACAGGCATCACTTACCGCGCCTTTTGCTGCGGCCATGGCGTAAAGGGCGGGTTCGCACATGCTTCTGCACGCTTTTTTGTTGATACCGTAATCTCCGGGTGAAAAATCTTTTATCCTTCCGGTCAAAGCAGACCGGAACCCGAGTTTTTTCCGTTGTTCATCAAAAATGATGCCGGACTGCCCGGTTTTCAGTGAGTCCGCCACTGTATCAACATCGTTTCCAAGGCATGAGATGATCCCCATCCCGGTCACGGCAGCAGAATTAGTTCGCTTCAAGTTCATTTATTTTGCCCTTTAACAAGCGGGTTAGATAATCCCCCCGTTCACCCCGATCACCTGCCCCGTAATATATCCTGCCTGTGCCGAGCAAAGAAATACCACTGCTGCTGCTACTTCTTCAGGAGTTCCCAGACGGCCGGCCGGGACCATTTTAACGATCTCCTCGACCGGCAGGCCCTCCAGCATTTCAGTCTCAACAAATCCGGGTGAAACCACGTTCACGGTAATATTTCTTTTGGCGATCTCCCGGGAAAGGGCCTTGGCCGCCCCGATCAGGCCGGCCTTTGAAGCGGCATAATTGACCTGTCCGCCCTGTCCCATCTGGCCGGCTGTGGATGAGATATTGATGATCCTGCCGGACCGTTTGGAGAGCATGTTTTTGACCACCAGTCGGGTGACGTTGAAAAAACCGGTCAGGTTGGTATCCAGAACCGTTTGCCAGTTTTCCTTTTTCATCCAGACCATAAGCATGTCATCTCTTATCCCGGCATTGTTGACCAGGACATCAATCCCCTTTCTTTCCGTTACGATTTTTTGGACCGCTTCTTCAGATTGTTCGAGATCCGTGACATCGAACGGCATAAGTACCCCCGTGCCGCCTTTTTGTTCAATCATGCCCAAGGTTTCTTCGGCTGACTTTTGATTGGAAAGATAATTGATATACACCAACCTACCCGATTCCGCCAGTGCCAGGGAAACGGCCCGTCCGATCCCCCTGCCGGCACCGGTTACCAGGGCTGTTTGGCCTTCATATGATGGGTTCAGACTCATATTAACTCCTTATGGATTCATATTATTCATTTTTGCAAAATCAGCGTTGCATTGATACCGCCAAAAGCAAAATTGCTGCTCATCACTTTTTCCAGTTTTTGTTGCATTTTTTCTTTCACATGTAAGATGCCTTCACATTTGGGATCAACCTGTTCAAGATGAAGTGTCGGGATAATGACACTGTTTTTCATCATTAACAAACAGAATATAATTTCCATGGCACCGCTGGCCGCAAGCGTGTGACCGGTGAATCCCTTTGTGCCGCTGACCGGAACCGAATCGCCGCAAACCATACGGATGGCACGGGATTCTGCCATATCACCCAGACGGGTGCCGGTGGCATGGGCGTTGATATAATCCAGTTCAACACCTCGGCATCCAGCGGATTCCAGGGCTCCCTGCATACACCGGTGCATGCCTTCGGCACTGGGGGAGGTCATGTGCAATCCGTCACAGCAGGTGTGGTAGCCAATGATTTCCCCCAGGATCTGCGCACCGCGTTTTGCTGCATGCCCATACTCCTCCAGGACAAGAACAGCCGCCCCTTCGCCGACCACAAGCCCGTCCCGCTGTACATCGAATGGTCGTGGACTGGATACCTTTTCCCGGTCACCCTGTTTGGATGCAGCATGAAGCACGTCGAATACCCCGGCTGTTGAAAAATGAAGCTCGTCCGCCCCGCCGCAGATCATAACGGTCTGACAACCGTTTTTGATCGTCTCGTAGCCTTCGCCGATGGCCTGGGTGCTGGTGGCGCAGGCACTGCACGGTGAAAGAACCCTTCCTTTGATCCTGAGCATGGCGGCCACATTGGCGGATATCGAATGGTTCATGATTTTCATGAAAGTGGTGCCTTCGAGACAGGAAATGCCGCCGGTGGAAAAAAAATCGGTAAAAGTCTTTTCAATGATTTCACCGGAACCTGTAGTGGATCCCATGGAAATTCCCGTGGTCGGCGATGAAACTATTTTTTTTTCAAGTCCTGCCATTTGAATGGCATCCAGGGTGGACAGCCCTGCCATGACCGCCATACGACCCATGGTCCGCCTGTCCCTGCGGTGGATCCTTTTGGCATCAAATTCTTTACATCTGCCGGCCAGGCATACCCGCAACGCATTGATATCATTCCACTCATCCATGACCGATATGCCTGAACGGTTGTTCATCAGGCTGTCAAAAATTTGTTCCATTGTGTTGCCGATGGGTGAGATTATCCCCATTCCGGTAATAACGACCCGTTTCATATCAGTTTTGGGTACCTGCAATCTTCTTAAACAATTGATCATCCCCAAGCAACAGGCTACACAGCCTGACACTGGACACGATGGAACCGTGTATCCCGTTGAATCCGATGCTCTGCCCAGTCAAAAACAGGTTTCTTATTTTAGTGGCCGGACTGAACATGGCGGCCATAAAATTCCGGGCTGATTTCTTTATCCCGTAGCCGGTGCCGTTCGGGGTCAGTGTATACCGTTGAAAAGTGGCAGGCGTATAACAGTCTGCAATTTCGACCTGGTTTATGACATCCGGGAAGACAATTGTCAAATGATCCAGAATTTTGTGCGTTACTTTTTCTTTCATCCGCTGATATTCGGAATAATTGGAATTCGAATAATTTTCCGCCAGTTTTTTGTATTCAATATCATTAATAGCCGTCAAGGCGGTTGCTGAAACATTCCCATCTTGTATAGCTGATGACTGTGGATTCGGCAAAGCACTTACGTAGACCATTCCCAGCGGGTCGTTTCCCAGGACACTTGAGCGCCTGTAATGGTAGTCAACATCCCAGGTATCATAGATATAGACATCATGGTCTTTTACCGGGCAGACCTCGTTTTTCCACTTCATGGCCACGCCGCAAATTCCGGGGGTATTGGGCCGGTTCAGCCGTTTCAAATAGACCGGTCTGAATAATTCTGGCGGGCAAATATCGGGCAGATAAACGGGGTGCCCGGAAAATACAACTTTTTCGGCGCCGAACTGTTCGCCATTTTCAAGGATAACACCGACTGCGGTTTTATCTTTTACGCATACTTGCTTTACCATTGCGTTGAGTTTTATCCGGCCGCCTCTGGCCTGAAAACTGTCTGACAGGGCTTTGGAAAAAGGGGTTTTCACCTCATTGATTCTGAAACCGGAATTCAGATACGAATCCGATATGGTGAAATGCATTATCAAGGGACATTCGAAGCTTGGCATGCCGTACAAAGGGTTGTTGCCCGTGATCAAGCTTTTCAGATGCCCGGATATGCCCAATGTATTCAGGTATTCGTCCACCGATCCTGAATATTCAAGCATTCTGTTTTTTTCAGGGGTCACGCAGGGGTCATACATGCCGATGCCGGAAATGGCTTTCCGGAACTCCTTGCAATAGCGGTTGATGGCGTTAGCTTCATCCGGAAAATAGGTTGTCAGTTGTTTTCGGTATGCATCATGTCCCACCGGAATTTTATATTTTCCGGAAGGGAAAAAAAAGTGTTCAAATCCTTCACTGGATAGGGGTACCAATTCAAGGCGGTCCATAAGGTCCAGGTATTTGAAATAATACCAGAGCGACTGCCCCGGGTTGAGAGAACCAAGCCGGTGGACCCCGGTCGGGAACACACTCCCTTTCCTGGTATAGGTCTGGGTCAGTCCGCCTGCGATTGTATGCTGCTCGACAACCAGTACCTTTTCCCCATATCCGGCAAGGATAATGCCTGCCGCCATTCCACTGATACCTGAACCGACGATGATCGTGTCAAACTGTGAACTTCCCATTCAGCCGCCTTATATCATCTTTTGTATTAAATCGATCCATCAAAGTGGGAATCAGTATCAGCGCCAGGACCAGACTGCAGACCATACCGCTCAATCCGGCAACGCCAATGGAGTGCAATGCCTCATGTTTTGCAAACACAAGAGTCAAAAAAGCACCCATTGTGGTCAAGGCGCACAGTACAACGCCCCCGGCTGCCACATTTCGATTTTCCTGCGTTCCCTGCAGTTCATGATTGGCCAGGAAAATGCTGAAATCGACCCCGATCCCGAAAACAAAGATAATGAATATCATACTGATCAGATTGATCGGAATTTTCAAAAAACCGAGCAGGCCCGCTGTAATAAAAGCCGCGCAGAAAACCGGTGCAACAATGATGGCGGCTATCTTCAAATTTCTGTAGAAAACTGCCACCACCATTACCATGGCCGCGGCCGCAGAAAGGAAGAACAGCCTGAATTCTTTTGCCACAAGCCGGGTTATTCTTTCGATGAAATATGGTTTGTCCAGAAACATGGTATCCGGCAGCTGCTTTTTGAGAATATCGAGTATCTGCGGTATTGCTTTTTTGTCCGGCACCTTCAGACTGGTCAGTATCATGACCGCATCATCCTGATGGATCATTTTTGCCTTGATCATCTTTTCTATCACAGTGCTGTTAAAGGCAGCAGAAGACAAGGTGTCGGGTGTTATCATCAATGAATCAACAAAAGGCTGGAAAGTCTGCGTTTTAAAACCAGCCTCCCGGGCCGCGGTTTCAAAATTTTGTGCGATTCTCTCAATGGTTTCCGGCCTGAAAACATCCCTGAACTGCTCCCGGTTGATCTTTCTTTGTTCCAAGGACGGTAGAATCCGGGACAGGCTTGCAATCTGCTCCAGCAGGCCCTGATCCTGCATCTGTTCCAACACTGCATAGAGCCGGTCGTTTTTTTGCAGTGCCTGCTCCTCGGTTCGGGCCTGGACCAGCAAAAGACTGGGTGAGGACCCGCCCCATGTTTCAAGAAACCGGTCCATATCCGCTTGTGCCCGGGGCTGCAGATGGTTCAGTCTTGTGACATCGCCGTCAAATTCAAATGAGCGGATACCTGCAGCCCCTGCAAGCAGAATAATAATTCCGACCATGGCGATCAGCCGTGTATGCTTTTTTATCAGGATTCTCAACCCATGACATATTCTGACCAGATCGATGAATGGCGTTTTATTTTGCGGCTCTGTCCGCGGAATAAAATTATGGAGTAAAAAACAGGCAAAAAAGGCTGCCGTTCCGATACCTATAATGGCAAACGCCCCCATTTGCCGCTGTCCGGGCAAAGAAGAAAACAAAAGAATACTGAAAGCCGCCATTGTGGTACAGGCACCGGCAAAAACAGGCCGCCGCAAGTTTGCGGCCACCGTTTCCGGACAGGTTGAGTCCCCTGCATCCACGCCGAAAAGAACATGAATTCCGAAATCAACAGTAATACCGATCAGCACAGCCCCGCACCCTAAGGCGATGGCGGATATATCCCGGTAAAACAGCGTCATCAGAACCGTTGCAAAACAAAGACTGAACAGGGTCGGCAAAAAAACCAGTACTGCATGAATCCTGCGCTTGAAAAACAGGATCCCGATGACGACAATTCCCAAGCTCAATGCCGTGACACTTTTTTTAACATCTTTTTGAATCGTAATGGCATTGTCCAGAGTTGCCACATGGGTGCCGGAAAAGCCGATTCGTATATGGTTATCATGGTCTTTGATCACGCGTTGTGCAACATCCTGCAAAAATTGCATCATGTTACCGCTTTTGTGGGTGTCAACCGCAGGAAAGCCAGGTGAAGCCATCATAAGGATATGATCCGAATTTTTGCTGTAAATCCTTGATCCTTGTATCTTCATCCGGTAGGTTCCGCTTTTGAAATCATCCAGTTTTGAAACAATCATCTGTTCCATCCCTATCGGATCCCGTATCAGGTCGTCGGCTGTAAGCATTGCAGCAGGGTCCAACAGGCGGCGTTTGATATCAAACACCCGGGTTGTGATGTTTCTTGGTGTCAGCCGTTCTTTTATCACTGCAAGGTCCTCTTCATCGAGCAGACCGGCCTTGTTTTTCCCTACCAGTGCCACAAGGTTCAAATATTCATCATGGGAAAACCGATATATGATATCGCTGAAAAAAGATGATTCCCGAATCTTTGCGTAAAAAGCATCGGCAGCGTTTTCAAGTTGGTTTTTTTCATCGGACAGATCCTGAATATCTATATAAAGGGTCTCGCTTGCCGGTATATTTTTCATAATAAATTGAAAGTCTTCGGCCATAGGTTCAGAATCCGGCAACATGGGGATGATTGTTTCGTTCACATTCAGATGAACTGTACCCAAAAGGCAGACCAAAATAAAAATGCCGGTCAGAATAATCAGGGATCTCTTTTTCTTTTGCTGCATCATAGTTTTGAAAAAACCAGAACGGCATTATTGCCGCCAAAGGCCACGGACTGGGATATGGCGGCTTCCTTTGAAATAAGAACTGTCTCTTGTACAGGTGACTGGTGCATCTCATCATCCTGGTTTTTAAAACCGATACTGGCCGGTATCCTGCCGTCCAGAAGATGCCTGATGGTGAAAACCGCTTCGATGGCACCGGCGGCCCCCAGGGTGTGCCCGGTATACCCTTTGGTGGAAAGAAACGGAACACCCGGTATTATTTTGGATAACACCTTATCCTCCACCCGGTCATTGTCCCTTGTTCCGGTGCCGTGGGCATTGACAAATCCGATCCTGGAAGGCGAAAAACCGCTGTCTTTGAGAGCCTGAACCAACGCTTTTTCAAGCCCGCGACCGTCCGGAGCAGGAGTGGTCAGATGATATGCATCACAGGCTGTGCCATAGCCTGAAATCCTGCATTTGGGAGCAACGCTCGAATAGGTCGTGCCTGACTGGGGCGCCAGAATGAGAATCCCGGCCCCCTCCCCGAGATTCAGCCCTTTGCGGTCCTTGTCAAACGGCCTGCAGGGCTGGTCATCGGTAATCATCAAAGAGGCAAAACCATTGTAGGTGACTTTGCAAAGCTCATCCGTTCCACCGGCGATCACAAGATCACAGAATCCCGCCTTTATCCAGGAGGCACCGATCCCTATGGCATCCGACCCGGATGCACAGGCATTGACTACGGTTTGAACCGGGCCTGAAAGTTTCAAATGCCGCGCAATGACGGCAGCTGGATTGCTGTTCAAAAACCGTTTGATCGGAGCCAGTCCGGGTTGCTTGCCATTCCTGTAATCAATATAAAACGCATCGTTGTTCAGGGCACACCCGACTGTGGTGCCCATGCATACGCCTATATTCTTGCCTTCAAGTGCCCGGGGGGCGATCCCTGCATCGGACAATGCCTGCATGGTCGCAGCAAGCCCGAAAAGGGCGGTCAGGGTCAGATCCCTGTCTGCAGGGTTCCGTGGCAGTATGATATTTTCATGAACTTCGAAAACCGGGAACGGTTCGGGATGATCTGTACAAAACCGGGTGGGCCCAACAGGATTTCTGATACCGGAAAACATATTGTCAATACTGGTGTCAACATCTTTACCCGCTGCACTGACACACCCGATTCCTGTGACAACCACGTCTTGTTTGTTTTGATAATTCAGGGTCAAGTATTTTTCCTTAACTGGGTATTTTTTCCTGTTTTGTTGGTTTCATTGTCTTCCCACATATCATAGAAATTAAAAAACTGGTAAGGAAAACCTCGGGTATATGCTTCAAGGGACCTGACAAACCTTTGGACGTAAGGTAAATATGCTTTTTTCTGTTTCCCCAGTTTTTTTTGAATATAAATGATTTCAGGAATCGAGAGGGTGTATCGATCCGGTCCTGTCTTCTGCGAATAGAGAACGACAACCGGTTTTTTGGCGGTCGAAGCCATTTTATAGGCGATTAAGGGAAATCTGGCCGGATCTCCCAAAAAATCAATCGGTATGGTGAATTCAGAGGGTTTGAATACCCGGTCGCCCATTATGCAAAGAATTTCATCATTTTTCAAGACGTTGAGCATCTCTATGGCCCCGCCCAGGAACTGTTCCGGATTGATGATGTTAAAGGGAGATTCTTTTTTCCCATGCTCAAAATAATGCTTGTCAATATCCTGTTCATCCCTGAACATCAATAGATTAACGCGTTTTTGAAGTGCCGGCAACGCGGACATCACCGCCTGCCAGCAGCCCACATGCGACATCAAGAGAACAAACCCGGAATCCAGTGATTGGATTTTTTTCAAATCGGTTTCATCCTCGAATGCCATATGGATGGACGACGGCCCCCGGATGCCTATGATCGCCCGGTCAATCAAGGCCTTTCCAAGATGCAGAACAAGCAGATACCGCTGGAATATTCTTTTCAGCTGGCCTGTTGCCGGAAATCTCCTGATCAGGTAAGGATCGGTTTTCATTTTGACCGCCGGATGAAATATCACATAGTAAAACACGATAAAATATAAAAAAAAATAAGCGGTTCTGCGGCCCCCGACGGTAATCATCAAGTAGAAGAACTGGTGGCCGAAACGGGTTCCAACGCTCTTACTGGTCCATTTTTTTCTTTCACTCATCCCTGCTCCTGATCTGCAGTAGACAATAAATGTGCCGTTACATAGATGACCGCAAATGTTACAATTCCAAGCAAAGGTGCAACAATCAAAGAGCCCAACAGCCACTCAAAAAGCCTGTCAATGGCCTGGTATCCAATGGTTTCAAGGGAAAATTCCGTTAGAAATTGCCCGCGGTGGGTCATGAAGTATCCGACTTCAATACAGATTGCCGGGACAAAAGGCGGAACACAGACATGGCTGGTACCGATAGCCACCCATTTGTTCAGCCGGAAAAATCCGGTCACAAAAAGAATGGCCACAAGGTGCATGGCAATCAGGGGCAGTGTGCCCAGAAAAACCCCCACTGCTCCGGCCATGGCGATTTCAAACGGGGACAGGTTGTAAGACAGCACCTGCCGGATGGATTTTACAGGAGATAAAACTGAAAAATGCGGCCCACCCTTTTTAATAATTTTTTTGTGCGGCACCGGCAGAAAAGAACGCAATGTCAATACTGTATTCAGGCGGGTCAATCGCAAGTTGTCCCAAAACAGCTGAAAATGGGAAATGCGCGTTCCTTTTGACGGATAATGAACCGAAATATCGAGGTCTTTTACAATAATACCGGCCCAGGCTGTTTTTACCAGTATTTCGACCTCAAATGCGTAGTGGTTCTGTGAAAAGGAAAGCCGTTCAAACAGAAAAAGGGGATACGCCCTGAACCCGGACTGGGCATCACCGATCTTGAATCCGGTCTGGATCCTGAACCAGAAGTTGGAAAACTGCCGGCCGAATCTGGACAATCCCGGCACCGATCCGGTCTCAAAATCCCTTTTGCCGATAAACAAAACATCGGGTTTTTCATACACGGCAGTTTTGAACAGGGCGATATCTTCAGGATCATGCTGCATGTCTGCATCAATGGTGATAATATGGGAAGCTTTCTTTGCTTTTGCGATTCTGGCTGCTGTCATAATGGCGGCGCCTTTACCCATGTTGCGCGTGTGGTGAATCCAATCCACAGGACTTCGGGATACTTTGTCCATATCCAGATCGGTACTGCCGTCATTGACGACAAGGATGCGGTCATGGATTTTCATGCACCGGTCAATCACCTCAAAAACAGTGTTGCCATGATTGAATACAGGAATCACGATTATTATGGCAGGTTTGGTGGTATTCATTTCACTGGCGGGCAGGCGTGAAGTAAACATGCAAGTCATCAAACAACTGGCTTGAAAAAAGCAGTTTTCTGAATTTCACAAGGCTTTCATGAAAAATGGTGGTATTGTCATAAACTTCGAACTCATTGTTCAGAATTTCATAAATCCTGGATGTCCCATAACCCAGCTTTGTCGTGTCCCTGAACGAAAGGGCCTGAAGATCGGCCATTGTTTCAATGGTCAGGATGTGTTTGGCATTGCTCACCAGGCGAAATGCTTTTCTGGCCGCAACCGTTCCCATACTGACCACATCCTGGTTGGTGGCGTTGCAGGAGATGGAATTGACACTCATGGGATTTGCAAGGTTCCTGTTTTCAGCAGTAGATGAAGTGGCCAGGTACTGGGCACCCATAAACCCCATGGTAAGCCCCACCTGCCCGGCAATCAGGTGTTCGGGAAGCCCTTCGTTCAAATTTTTGTCCAAAAGTTTGTTGGTTCTTCTCTCGGACAGGTTGCAAAGCGTTGAAAGTGCAATGCAAAGCGCATCCATGGCAAAAGAGATGCTTTGCCCATGAAAATTTCCACCGTGCAGGATTTTGTTTTTCTCCGCAATGACAATCGGATTGTCATTGACTGAATTGGCTTCGGTTTCAACGGTTTTTACCGCATAATCCAGAGCTTCTTTTACCGGTGCCAGTATCTGGGGGGTGCAGCGGATGGAATAGACGTCCTGGACATTGATCGATGTTTCAAAAATCGGTGTGTCATTTGCATTTTCTTTCATGATCCGGTCATGCAACTCGTCCCTGATGGTGATGTTCGATGTGCCCTGGTAGAGTCTGCGGACAGTTTCGGCAATGGCCACCTGTCCCGGATGCGGCTTGACCCGGTGCAGATCCGAATCAAAAGCATCGTCTATACCGCCAAAGATCTCAATGGCAAAGGCGGCATTGACGCAGGCGATATTGAGCAGTTTGTCGGCCCCGAACAGCGTAAATGCAGCAATTCCGGTCATTGCGGCCGTACCGTTCATCAGAGCCAGTCCTTCTTTGTAGCTCAATGTCAGCGGTGTAAGCCCCGTCTTTTCAAAAGCCTCGGAGGCCGAAACCAGTTTGCGGTTCAGGTAGACCTTCCCTTTTCCGATAATGGCAAGGGACAAGTGCGCCAAATGGGTCAAGTCTCCGGAAGCACCGACACTGCCGCATTCCGGAATAAAAGGTGCGATACCGGTATTGATCAAGTCGCGCATCAGTTCCAGCAGCCGGCCGCGTACCCCGGAATAGCCTTTGACCAGCGTATTGAGCCTTACCGCAAATATCCCGAGTGCGATATAGGGCAGGATAGGCGTCCCAAGCCCTGCGGAATGGCTGAGGATCAGGTTGTTTTGCAGCACTTCGATCTCGCGGTTATCTATGATTTTGTTGCACATGGGACCAAAAGAGGTGTTGACACCATAGATAACTTTTTTTTCTTTAACGGCCCGGTCCAGGACTCTACGGGATGCACGGCACCTTTCAAGTGCGGTTTTATCCAGTTCCACCCGTTTGTCTCCGATTCCGATGGCCACAATGTCTCTGAATGAAAGATCATTGCCCGTTAAAACAATTGCTGGTTTTTTATTCATTCTTTGCATTATCCTGACAGAATTCAACACGGTTTTGTCTCAGATCAAAAAAGGTAATCCTTTTCCGTTTCTTTTCAAACTGATAGACTTTATTGTCTGCCACATCTCTGTCAACAATCCTTATTTCGGGCACAACCCTTACCTTTGCACGGAGCACATCTTTGATCCATTCAGTTCCTTTGGTCGCATCAATTGCGGCATTGAGCACGATGCGGTCGGTTCCGTCCTGGTTCATATAGGCTTCTATATACCCGTTGTAAAACCGTTGATCTCCTTCAAGGCATCCGATGATGGCGTTGGGAAAAACCGTTGTACCTTTGTATTTGAGCATCTGGTTTTTTCTGCCGATGATAGGGGCAATCCTTTTGGTGGTGCGCCCGCATGTGCACTTTTCATCAATCAGACAGGAAATGTCCCCGGTCTTGAACCGTATCAGCGGCATACCGGTCACACCCAGCGGCGTTACCACAACTTCTCCGTATACTCCGTCCGGAACCGGTTTCCCGGCATCATCCAGGATTTCAGTGATGTTCAGCTCCGGCCTCAGATGCCCCCCGCATCTTGCCGTGCATTCGCAAAAAGTTGTGGCGATTTCACTGGATGCATAGGTGGAAAAAATCCAGGCATTCCACATATTTTCCAGCTCCTGTGCAAGGGGCAATAGCTTCATGCCTGCATCTTTTGTGGGCTCGCCAATGGCAATCAGTCTTTTTACCCCTGCTTTTGCCGGGTCCTCGCCTTTGTTCAGAGCGTATTGACCGATTTTATACATAAGGGAAGGTACACCGACTATAGCCGAGGCACCGAGCAGTTTGATCAGTTCCCACTGGGATGACACGCTGCCGGAACCACTGCGGATAACCCGTGATTTTAGTTTCACACCTCCCAGAAAATAAGCGATCCCCGCCATGAAGCATTTGTCCAGGGCTGCACAGATCAAAAGCGTATCCTGTTTCGTAATCCCGGTCATGGCAAAGGCAATTTCCTCATTGTAGGCCAACCGTGCCAGATCGCCGGATGTCAGTGATAAGACTGTCGGCACCGAACCGGTTGTGGCAGATGTCAGGTTGATATCAACAATTTCACTGTTTCCGACACACAAAAATGAATTGGAATTGCCCAGGTGCTTTTTTTCTGTCAGAGGCAATCCGACAATATCTGAAAGTGTCCGGATATTGTTTGCATCAACCCCTTTATCTTTGAACAAACGTTGATAAAATATCGAATTTCCTGCTGTATAATGCAAATGACGTAAAAACAGGCGTGTCTGTGCCTCTCTTATTTCATCCGCACCGGCATATTGCAGTGCGGCATATTCCTGACCCGGAAATTCAAATCGAATTCCATGGGCTGCAACTTCATTCATATTTTGGTTCAATTTAAAATCAAAGCTGTTTCATGGCTTTTTTAACATGTGATTTCAATTTAACACTTGACGTGCTTTCATAAATCTCCTGAAGGGTGGTTTTGTATTCAGGCATTCCGGAAGATCCCAGGGCCTTGCACATCCAGGCCAGGGTATCGATTCCCAGATGGTCTGAAAATTCCACCCGTTTATACTGATTGAGCAACACATCGTTCAGGGCCTGATAAAGCCCTTTTGCTTTATACTGCCCCCTGAAAATAGTTTTGGCTGCATCTCTTTTCAAACCAAAATAGTCTGAGCGTAACATATTGACCAGCCGGTTTTCTTCCGCTGAAAGGCTAGGGTCCGCGCCAGACATATCATTGATTATCTTGTTTTTTTCAGCGTGCTCTGCCAGCATCCCCAAGCTTTCCCTTGCGTATTTTTTCAACTTCGGGCTTGTGGTGTTTTCGATCACCTCGTTGAAAGCAGGTTTATACTGTTCCATGCCGGATGCTGCCAATGCCTTGCAAAGCCATGCCATTTCATCAGTGTGATACATGTCAGACGCTTTTTCCTTGTAGCGGCTCATCAATTGATTGCGCACCACATCATACAGTTTCGGGTCTGTGATGCCTGCCCGAGTAATGTATTTTGCCGCGTCAAGACGTGTCTTGTAAGTCGTTGAATGCAGCATTTCGATATATTCGTTGACTTCTGAAGACCTGTCTATTTCTGCAAACAGGGACTGCGTCAATACGCAGAACAAGATCATGGTTATTGGGAACAAAACAATACTTTTTTCTAGTATTCTCATTATTTCAGGTTTCCTTGATTTAGAAAATTTTGTTTGATCTTGATAAATTTTAATCCCTTGTGCCGGAAACCCGGTTGTTTTTATCAAATATTACGGCATAGGTTCCGAACCTGTTCGTCCAGAATATCCATTCACTGTCATTCAAGGACGGGGTTTTGTGTGCTGCAGGATATCCGAGTGCCGCCTTGACCCCCTCTTTGGTCATCCCTTTGATCGCAGTCCCGCTTTTAATTCCTTGCTGGTCCACGGCTGAGAAATGATCCAGGGATGCTTTTTCAGCAGAAAAGATGGTATCAATGTATGCATCTTTATCCATTGCCATGTACTTTTTGCTGAATATAAAAGAAATTTTTTCGCCATTGTCCGTTCTTTCAAGAATCAATCCGCGCGGAGAGGGCTTTACCACCATAGGTGTATTAGGGGGAATGATCCTGTGTCCGGAAAACGGCCCGGTCCAATTTGCACAGTGGGCTTTGATGTCCCTGGCGTTTTTATAATGAACATGAATATTGTATTTGTTGTACATGACCTTACCGGTTTTTTGGGTTTGATCTCCCTTTATCGGTGAAAGACCGGAATCGCGGCAGCCGGATACGGTCCACGCTACAAATAATACCAAGATTGCATAACAAACTTTTTTCATGCTTCCTCCTTTTTTTTCAGGGCGAGGTTTATGAGATTTTTCATATCATGAAAACGCCACATAAATTTAATGATGTTATCTATATTAAGATTTTACCCTGAAGTCAACCCAAGTGCACCGGATAAAAGAGTTTGCGGCAATATCAATTCCAAGCCGCTGCTTTTTACAGTTTTTTAATTGATGACGCTATTGATCGAGCACGGTTGAAATGATATGAGTAAACGCGTAATCCGGCAAACAGGAATAATCAACAACACAAATTTATGATTGGGCTGAGATGGAACTGAAACAGAAATTAAAAAAGATGATCATAGAGGAACTCCAGATTGAAGATCTTACCCCGGATGCAATTGATGATGATGCCCCACTTTTTGGCGAAGGCTTATGTCTCGATTCACTGGATGCGGTTGAACTTGTGGTCCAGTTACAGGTATATTTTGGCGTTGAAATCAAAAATCTTGAAGAAGGACGTCCTGCCCTCCAATCCATCAACACACTTACCGAATTTGTCAATGCCAGATTATCAGCGCAATGATATAAGAAAGGATTTCTTTTGAAACTTTCAATCCAGGGCATAGGCGCTGTCACACCTCTTGATGATTTCCCGGACCCCCTTTTCAAAGATTTGGCAGATGAACCGAAAGAAGGGAAGGAAAAAGCAGGATTGTACAAGGTGAAAGACACTTCGGGTGTTTTTGATTTTGTATCAAAAAAAAAACTGCGCCGCGTGGATCATTTCTCCCGTCTCGGGCTTCTGGCAGCAGGCCGTGCAATTGAAGACACGGATCCGAAAATTTTTTCAAAACAAAACATGGGCGTCATTGTCGCTACGGGTTTCGGTGCCCTTGAAACCACCTTTGGATTTTTAGATTCCTATATTGAAAAGGGGGACCGTCTTGCTAGCCCGACCCATTTTTCAAATTCGGTCCACAATGCTGCAGCTGCGCACATATCCATCTGCTATGGCATCCAAGGGCCGAATCTGACAGTCAGCCAGTTTGATCTTTCCTTTATCTGCGCCCTGATGACGGCTCAACTCTGGCTCTATGAAAGAAAAGCGGATGCAGTTCTGGTCGGCGCCTGTGATGCCTTCTGTGATGTTTTGGGATACTGCATAAATGAATTTTACAAAGAAAAAAAGTGTAAAACCTATGGGTTTGCAGAAAGTGCGGTTTTTTTTATTGTCACGCGAGGTGATCAGAAATCCCGATACGGGTATATCAATGACATATCCATTGGCAGTCCAGATAATTTTGACATGTTGCATGACAAAGAGAGTCTGATGATCTTCTCACCGTCTGCCGTGGAACCCTGTTGTCAAGATTTCAGCCGATTCGTCCAAAAAAATGACCGGGTGGTTCTGATAAACCAGCTGTCATCACCAACCGATTGCGGCACAACGCTTTTTAAGGCAATGGATTTTGGCATGAACATGCTCTATTTGAAACAGGACATGGACGGCTGCTACGCTAGATTCAAGTTTGTAAAACAATGAAATTTGTTTGATTTTTCTTTTGTCTAAGGGTAGTATCCAAATTTGCTGGTGATAACAAATGACATAGATATAAAAGATAAAAAAATGAGAAGAATAAACGCTATACACCGGATTTTTTCAAAAAATGACCTGTCATCGGCCTTTGTGACATGTATCGCTATATTTGTTTTTTCAGGCGTTTTCGATACCGTTCAATCTTCGGAAACTTCGGAAAATTACGTCCCGGAAAGGACCGGCATCAGCCTTAACTTCGGGTATACATACGACCCTTCGGAAGATATCCGGTTCATGCAGGTGTCATTTTTCAAACTTTATGACTATGA
>JAABUD010000252.1 GCA_011389555.1 Desulfotignum sp.
CATTGAGCGTTGATTGTTAATCAGTATCCAAATTTGAACTATTCGGTACGATAGTGATCCCATGAGTTGCACATAATCCAAAGCAAAAATTATTTCTGGGCCTGAAAAAATAATGGATACCACCATCAAGCAAAACCTGATAGTGTTTCTTTTATCAGGGTGCTGGTAACGCACGACACTTGAATGACCTGATCGT
Organism: Desulfotignum sp.; assembly: GCA_011389555.1. Lineage (GTDB taxonomy): Bacteria > Desulfobacterota > Desulfobacteria > Desulfobacterales > Desulfobacteraceae > Desulfotignum. The sequence continues at coordinate 197 of JAABUD010000252.1, forward strand.
TGACGAAAAAAAAAGATTGGAATCCCATGGACGGAAATAACCGAAAAAACATCACCAAAGGCAGTCTTGTAGACGTGGTTCAGAAACCGGATCAGCGGACCGGAAACCTGACCCGGGGACGGGTCAAAGATATCCTCACCAAATCCCCGTTTCACCCCCACGGCATCAAGGTCAGGCTTGAATCCGGCATTGTGGGCCGGGTCAAAACCATTTTGCCGGAAGCCTAATGAAGCGGTCCAGCAAGAACCGCCTGCTCATGGGGGCGCCTGGTTTGTCGGACCGCGCTAATATTACATGCTGAAGCGTCAGATCATAAACTGCTTATCATCGTTTTCACAAATGGCGAAGATCTTCCGCACATCAAGCGAACGACTTGACTTTGATTTCTTCTTCCTTTTGCATGACCTGCCAAAGGTCATATTGGTTTTGCTGAATCAACCAGCTTTCTGCGCTTCCCCCAAAGGCTTTTGACAGCCGGATTGCCATTTCAGGGGAAATTCCGAATCGACCATTCAACAGGGCGGACAGCGTTTTTCTGGAAACCCCGAGTCCCTTGGCTGCTTCAGTCACCGTTAACCCTAACGGTTCGATGCACAGTTCCTTAATCAGTTCGCCGGGGTGTGGCGGGTTATGCATAACCATTTTTTTCTCCTCAGTGGTAATCATCGTAATCAACATCAACGGCATTGCCGTTTTCGAACCGGAAGAAAACGCGCCAGTTACCCGAGACATCAACTGCCCAGAAACGATGGCGCTCACCTTTCAACGGATGAAGTCGTAATCCCGGTAAATCCATATCTTCAGGGCCTTTGCCGGTCACTTCCACCTGTGCCTGTTTGTAGAACGCATCATATTGGTAGTTGCTCAAATTGATGTGATCATCCAGAACAATATACTTGAGTTCATGCTGCCGGGCCATTTTGGTGCTGCCCCCGGCTCCTGACAGCAGCAGTAACAGACATTCCATTTTTTTTCCGATACGCATCGTAATGAACTCTCCTTTGGTTATTTTTAGTTGGTATTATACCTATATAGTTTATTATATATACCTGTAAATACCATGATTGACATGTATTGTGTAAAAAGTTGAATTCCTGGAAAATTCAGTTTACGCGCATTGAAGCCGTGCGCCGGACTGGGTGGGAAAAACCATTACAATCATAAAATAGACAAACAGATACAAGCATGATATCTGGATACCACAGGGAGGAAATATCATGACGACATTGCAGGAAGAAATCATTGCGGAAGTGACGACCCATTCAAAACGCCTGGATGGTATTCCCGATGTCCGCATGGTGGCCATATCTCTGGGATATACCTTTGTGGAGCTGGAAAACGGTATCATGGGCGTGTGCTTCACGCCCCGGTCGGACAACAGTTCCTGTGCCCATTATTCAGGGGCCGGTGCCATGTCGGAAAAACCGGTGCTGGCATTGTGCCCGCTCATGCAATCCAGCCATCCCCTGGAACGCAGCGTAGGCGTGGCAGCGGTCAATGCCCTGTCTCATACCATCATGGCCCGGGACCCGGATGAGTACCTGTTTTCAGAAAAAGATTTTCTGGATCTGCTGCCGTTTGATCCCGACGAATCCAACAAAGTGGGGATGGTAGGTCATATCGGCCCGTTCATGTCGTTTCTGAAGAAACGGGCCGACTCCCTGGTGGTGGTGGATGACAATCCGGATCTGAAGATCGGGGCTATGGCTGCGGGCCCTGTCATCTCCCGGGATGTCGGAGCCTTGAAAAATGCCGATATCGTGATCATCACCGGGTCTTCCGCTGCCGTGGGCGGGTTTGATGCGGCCCTGGATGCGGCAACATCCGCCCGGTTCATCGGCGTGGTGGGGCCGTCCGCCGGATGGCTGCCCCAGCCGGCGTTCCGGCGGGGGGTCCATGCCGTGGCGGCCACAAAAATCACGGACCTTTCCGGGGCCCGCCGCACCATTCTGGAAGGCGGCGGTACCCCGCAGTTCATTGAGTACGGCCAGAAATATACCCTGATTCCCGGATGACCGCCACCCGTCAAGATCCTTGTCCATGGAAAGAATCCGCACCCGCGCCAGATCATCCAGACAGGTGACCCGCTTTTTTTGAATGAATTCAGGGGCCGCAATGGTGACGTACTGCTCCTGGAACAGCAGTGGCATCCCCATCAGGACAGCCAGGGGAAATTTTTAATGGCTTGGTAGATCCTGGCGGCAAGGGTTCCATAAGGCGGGGTCAGGGCCGCAGTGGAGGACAACGGGGCCTGGTGAAACACGGGCCGCAGTTTGGAAAATTCCAGGAACCCTTCAAATCCGTGGTATTGTCCCATGCCGCTGTTGCCGATGCCGCCAAACGGCAGATCGTGCTGGGCCACGTGCAGGGCGCAGTCATTGACGGTCACCCCGCCGGACCGGGTGTGTGCGATCACGGTATCTGACAGGCTCCGGTCCCGGGTGAAAATATACAGGGCCAGGGGCCGGGGCCGGTTATTGATATATTCGATCACGGTTTTCAAAGAGGTATAGGGAATCACCGGCAGAATCGGGCCGAAGATTTCCTCCTGCATGATCCGCATGGCCGGGGTGGTCCCGGTCACGATCATGGGGGATATTTTTTTGTGTTCCGGAAGGGTGTCCGGCCCGGTAAGCAGAGGGATCACCCGGCCGCCTTTTTCCCGGACGTCTGCCAGGGTGTCTGTGAGCCGCTCAAACGCCGGGGAGTCGATGATGGCGGTGTAGTCGGGAGATGCAGTATCCGGATACAGCTGCCGGGCCACGGTTTGCGCCGTTTGAATGAATAAATCGATGCGGTTTTCCGGAACAAAAATGTAATCCGGGGCAATGCAGGTCTGTCCGGCGTTCATGAGCTTGGCGAACAGAATCCGTTTGACCGCTTTGGCCATGTCGAAATCTTCGGCCAGGATCACGGGGGATTTGCCCCCCAGTTCCAGGGTGACGGGCACCAGGTTGTCTGCCGCGGTTTTCATGACGGTTTTTCCCGTCCGGGGCGACCCGGTAAACACCAGGTGGTTGAAAGGCAATCCGGAAAAAGTGCCGGCAGACACCCCGGGATGAAAACAGACAAACGCCGGGTCGATTTTCCGGGAGAATCTGTCATGAAGCAGGCGGCACAGATGCCGGGAATTGGCTGCCTGTTTCACCATGACCCGGTTGCCGGCGGCCAGGGCGCTGGTCATGGGGCTGACGGCCAGAAACAGCGGATAGTTCCAGGGGGTGATGATACCCACGGTTCCCTTGGCCTGGGGGATAACCCGGTTCCGACCGCCCGGAAAGATCATGGAAACGTGACGGCGCCGGGGCTTCATCCACTTCTTCAGTTTCCTGCGGGTATACCGCAGCCCCAGGATACTGGGCGAGATTTCCAGTATCCGGGTTTCGTGAAACGACCGGTTCCCGAAATCCGTGTGGACGGCCTCGCAGATGGCCTGATCGTTTTCAATCAGAATGTCTTCAATGGTTTTGAGAAGCGCCAGCCGTTGTTTCAAGGGAATCTCCGGTTGTTCCAGGCAGGCCCGGGTCTGAAGTTCAAATATTTTCAATGCCTCGGCATCGGCTTCAGTCGTCGATGAAATCGACTGGATCATGGTAAATTCCTTTTCAAAAAACCGGTTTGTTTCCAATGCTCCTCTGCCTTTGTATGGCAATTTGGCATCAGATGAAATCACAGTCCGAGAAAACACCCGGGCTCAGATACAATGCAAGCATTTTTCTCATGACCTTGAATTGTATCAAGTGATGGTGTCATTCTGTTCATCATGTATATTGGGATGACACCTGTCCATATGGCCAAATATTTTCATGGTTTCCGCTTTTGTGCAAGGAGAATGTGAACACATGGTTCTGATCGTCTGCCAAGACGGGTTGAACGGATCGATCAAGGAAACCAGCACACGGGTTGTTCTTATGCTTAGAAACAGTGAAAACATGATTGCCATGAATAAAAGTGTCTCCATACAGTAGACTCGTCATTTGCAATCTCTTTTTTTATTTTTCTTGACAAAAAAAACATATTTGGTAATAGCGTTTATATACCAATATGAATAATCGAAGAAATTATTATCGAATCCTGCATGTCCAGCCAGATGCACCGCTCGAAGTTATACACTCCAGCTATCGAACGATGATGAAATCGCTGCGTGTTCATCCGGACTTAGGGGGTGATGACTTTACTTCCGCTTTAATCAATGAGGCATATCATGTGCTGTCCTCCCCGGACAGACGGGTCAAATATGATGCACACCTGGCAGAACAGCTTCTGTATTCAGGGAACATCGTGCCTGAAAATTTCAATGAAGAACAAAAAAGCCGGATGGTATGTGCATTCTGCAACACCCGGTGTAAACCGGAAAACAGTCGCGATAAAATATGTATAACATGCGGCAGTCCGATTCCTGACACAAAACGCATCACCTTTACCGCCCGGCAGCGGCAACTGTTGAGAATCAGCAAATCCGACCCGATACAATACTGGGATGGGTGGCCTCAGCCGCCAAGGCCCGGCCAGATCATTGATTTGTCCCCCGGAGGTGCCTGTTTTGCCACCCGGGAACCCTCTGTCGATCAGAATATCATCAAGATTGCTTCACCCGGATGGCACGGCCTGTTAACCGTCATACGCAAGCAGGTTATGAATGATCACCTTCAAATCGGCGGCAAGTTTATCGCTGTCAAATTTTATCTGCCCACCGGCAACTTTCTATCAAAAAGAGTTTAGCGGGCATGCCGGTCAGACTCAAGCACCTGAGCAGACCGGCCGGATCACATCGGTACACCCAGGGCCTTCAGGTCGGAGAGCAGCGTCAGTTCGTTATAAAACCGGCCTTCCCGCCATTTTCCGTTATATTCCAGGGTGGGCACCACCCAGTCGTCCCCGCCGTTGACCTGGATGATTTTTTCAATGACCTCTTCGGGCTGGTCTTCCATCTCAATATAGGTAAATGCAATGCCGTGCTTTTCCAAGAATTCGATGGTTCTGGTGCAGTGCGGGCACCAGCTGGCAGAATAGACGTGTAACATGAAAACCTCGTTTTTTCTTATTTTTTGTACGGGATAATACCTCTTTTTCGTGCCGGATTCAATGCCGGTCAGAACAGGCGCCGGTGCCGGATGCGTTTGGGAGCGTGGGCAAAAATGGATGCCAGGACAAATGCGGCCAGTATCGCTGCCTCCCCCGGAATCCAGCTGTGAACAGCCATACCCATCAGCACCAGCTTGACCAGGGTGGCCAGACCGGCCGGTTCCCGCAGCAGCTGCCGGTGGCGCAGCATCTCCGTGGCCATGAGCATCAAACCCGTGGCAGCGGCGAGGATCAGGTAACCCCGGGGCAGATACGGCTGCCCGGGCAGCAGAAACACAGCCAGAAAAACAGCTGCCCCCACCTGGTGGGCGGCCCGGACGAAGATGGAAACCATCCATACCCAGTAGGGACGGTCAGCGGTTCGCCCCAGCCGGGGGTCCGGGGTGCGGCAAGTCTGTTTTTTCTCAGTCATCAGTGTCTCTTTGTCTGTCCCGTCAGTGGTGCCGGCTGGATTCCAATGCCGTCTGGGTACTGTTCAGCTCAAATGCCATCGGTCCGCCATTACATGTTCCGCATCTGTAATAAGGGAATCTCTGTTGATGCCTTTACTTCCCTCAATGAAAACTGGTTTTTATGGAGGTGACCCCGGGCAGCTTCCGAATGACGTTTCGCGACAATCTTTCATAAGACTCCAGGCTTTCTGTCACAATCTGAATTAAATAATCGGATTCTCCTGATATAATCTGTTTCATCAAGGTTATAATCAGGCATATTCTTTCATATAATCAATAAAGTTTAGGGAAATAATTTGATTCATAGGCATAATTAAGGTTAAAATGCAAGGACATTTCATGGCATATCTGATAACTTTGAGTCTAATTCAACCAGTCAATGGAGGTGTATCATGGAATCATATAATCCTGAAAATGCGCTGCTCCAGGCGCGCAGGGAATTCGGAGAACACGGCGGGGTTGCCCCGTCCATCTCGAGGTCTGCCACATTTACGGTCATGCATCCCGGGACCATGCCGGAAATTTTTAGCGGACTCAAGGGGCCGGAGAAGGGCGGTTGTTTTCTCTACAGCCGCCATTTTAATCCCACCGTGGATGTGTTGTCCCGGTATCTGGCCGCCATGGAAGGGACGGAAGCGGGTATCTGTACGGCCAGCGGAATGTCGGCCATTGCCTGCGCCATCATGCAGCTGTGCAGAAGCGGGGATCATATCGTGGCCAGTGAATGCATCTATGGCGGGACCCATGCGCTTTTGGAATCCCTTCTGCCGCAGATGAATATTCACACCACTTTCGTGGACATCACCGACCTTGAAGCGGTCAACGCAGCCATCACTCCGGATACAAAGGTGATCTACACCGAAACCATGGGCAACCCCACCCTCAGGATCGCAGACATTCCCGCCCTTTCCGGGATTGCGCATGAACAGGACATCAAGCTGGTGGTGGACAATACCTTTTCCCCCTTGATTTTCACCCCAAAGGTTTTGGGAGCCGATGTGGTGGTCTATTCCCTGACCAAGTACATCAACGGTGCCAGCGATCTGATAGCCGGTGCCGTGTGCGGGGACAAATCCTTTATCCTGGATTTAATGGATCTTCACACCGGCAGGGTCATGCTGCTGGGACCCACCATGGACCCCCGTGTGGCTTTTGATGTGGCCCAGAGAATTCCGCATCTGCCCATCCGGATGAAGGAGCACAGCCGGAGAGGGGCGGCGATGGCTGAAATGCTCACGGAAATGAATGTCAAGGTGACCTATCCCGGGCTTCCAAGTCATCCTCAGCATGAACTGGCCGGAAAACTGGGCAATGACGGGTACGGCTCTGGCGGCATCCTCGCCCTTGACTGCAAAACCCGGGAAAAGGCCGAAGAGCTGATGGATGTCCTCCAGAATGATGAATCCTTTGGCATGATCGCCGTTTCCCTGGGGTATTTTGACACCCTGATCTCCTGTTCCGGTTCCTCTACTTCATCCGAGATTGATATCGAAGACCAGCAGAAAATGGGATTATCACCCGGCCTGCTGCGGATTGCTCTGGGGTTTACAGGTGATCTGGATACCCGTCTGGCCCAGATGAAACGGGCGGTAAAAAAGGTTTTGGCTGTATGATATTCGGGGCGATGATGATTTCCACGCGCCGGTTTTGAGCCCTGCCTTCCGGCGTATCGTTCCCGGCCACTGGATCATAAAAGGAACGGCCCACAGCACTCATATTGCCTGGATCAAGGCCTGTTTTGTGCTGGAGGTAACGGACCACGGAAGCGGCGCGATGTGCGGATAATTCCCAGTTGGTCGGAAATTTGTAGTGGTAGTCAGGGTGGATGTGAAGATTGTCTGTATGCCCCACCACCATGATTTCCCGGCCCTGGGTTTCTTTCAACAAAATACGTCCGACCTTGTCCAGGGCATTTTTCCCTTTCGGGTTCAGGGAGACACGTCCGGAACTGAAAAGAATCTTGTCGATGAAAGTGATGGTGATCTGTTCCTGCAATCGGTCCACAGTAATTTCCCTGTCTTTGATCTGTTGTTCCAGATCGGTGACCAGCGATGTGTGGGTCTGTTTGAATCGCTGAAATTCTTTTTCAATCCGGGACTTGGTCCCGAAAATGGTCTCCAGCCGGTCTTCGTAACCGGTTATTATTTCATTGGCTTCAGCCAGGTCCTGATTCAGGGTTTCCACCTGAGCGTTTTTTTGTTCCAGTGCCGTGTTTGCCTCTGCCAGCTGCGCATTGCAGGCGGTCACATCGAGCTTGAGTTGCGCAATGGTCTCATTGGCTGTCTGTAGATCTGCTTCAGCCTGTGCCAGATCGGCTATCCGGTTGTTCAGCTCGGATGCCTGTGTTTCAGCCGCTGCCTTTTGCATGGCCAGGTCGCTGTTTTGGGCTTCCAGGTCGGCGATCTGCTGTTCACATGAAGCGACCCGGTTTCCAGCCTGGCTGGCCTTGTCCCTGGCATCGGCAAGCCGGGTTTGCATCTCTTGCAGGTCCTGCTGGAGTGCCAGAACCTGTTTTTCACTGATTTGTCTGCTTTCCCGGGCCGCCGTCAACTGCCGGGTCAATGTCTGTTTTACCGTTTCAAGTTCACGGGCACATTGGCGGGCCTTACGCTCTTCTATAGGCAATCTGGCCACCTGGGTGTTGAGATCCGTGACAGTGCTGCGGCACTGATCGATACGCTGCCGGCTGGAGTCTAACTCAGTCCGGGTCGTGTTCAGCTTGAATGCCAGAATACCAGCGGCAATGAAGGCTCCCGACAGCAAGACAGCCAGAATGACGATGATGGTATTGTTTTTCATGGGCGGTTGCCTCCTTATAACTGGAATGAGTTGTTGGTATCATGTACCAGAATCCGTTCCAACTATCAAATTAGCGATTGGTTCGCAATTACATATTCAGCATTTTTTTGCCCATGGCCAGGCGTTCCAGAGTCTTGTCATCCTCCAGGTCCGCCATCACCTGTTCCAGCATGTCGGGAATGGCGATCCCCTGGGGGCAGTTGTCCAGACATTCCCCGCACTGGATGCACTGGGAGGCATACCCCATCTGGCCGCCGCTGAAGATGTCTCCGCACCGGATGGCATACATGAACCGGGCTTCGGGTTCGTTTTTGAACAGGTGCAGCTTGTTGAGGATCTCAAACGCCCCTGAAATATTGACCCCTTCCGGACAGGGTTTGCAGTATTCGCATCCCGTGCAGTTTACGACCATCAGGCGCCGGTAGGTATCGGCCGCCTGTGTCACCAGGTCCTTTTCCAGACGGGTCAGGGACCCGGGGTGTGCATCTGAGGCGATTTTCAGGTTTTCTTCCACATGGGATTCCTCATTCATACCGGACAGCACCACCGTGACTTCGGGATGGTCCCAGACCCACCGCAAAGCCCATTCCACAGGGGTGCGGGACTTCGGGGCACTGTCCCAGATCCGGGCCACCTCCGGCGGCGGCTGCGGTGTCCCCAGGTTGCCGCCCCGCAAAGGCTCCATCACAATTATCCCCAGATTTTTCTGTGCCGCATACATCAACCCCTCCGTGCCGGCCTGGTGATATTCATCCAGATAATTGTACTGGATCTGGCAGAAATCCCAGTCATAATCATCCACAATGGTCTTGAAATCATCCACTCGCCCGTGGAAGGAAAATCCGGCATACCGGATCCGGCCGCTTTGTCTGGCCCGGTCGATGAAATCCAGCACATCCATGCCTTTGAGCCGCTCCCACATGGGCCCGGCCAGGTTGTGGATCAGGTAAAAGTCGATGGGGTCCGTGCCCAGGTTTTTGCACTGCTGATCCAGGAACTCATCCATGTGACCCCGGCTTTTCACCATCCAGGACGGCAGCTTGGTGGCGGCAAATGCCTTGTCCCGGTATCCGTCCTGCAAAGCCTCTCCCACCAGCTTTTCACTGTCACCGCCGTGATAGGGCCAGGCCGTATCCAGGTAATTGACCCCGTTGTCAATGGCATGGCGGATCTGGGCAATGGCCCGGGGCCGGTCGATTTTGCCGTTATCCTGCACGGGCAGGCGCATGCACCCGAATCCCAGGATGGACAATGGTTCTTTACCCTGTGGCATTTTTCTGTAAAGCATGAATTTATCTCTCTCCTTTTTGATCAATGGTGTTTGACAGTTCAAAGGCAATATTGTTGCTGACGAGGCGCATAATACTTTCTTCGGAATATCCGAAACTCAACAGGTTGATACTGCCGAACCAGACAATTTTGCTGTCAATGATGGCAAATTTCTGGTGGATCCCAGGTTTTAACAGGACCGTGACACCCGCATTCTGTAGCAATGAAAAGATCTCATTCAGACCGGCTCTTTTGTCTTCATGGAACTCTTCTAAAGGCCTTGTCAGTATGGACACTTTGACATGGTTGTCAATTTGTTCTTTAAAATAATCCATCATCTGCAAAACGCGGCTTTTGGTCATAAACGGGCTGACAATCAAAATCTGTTTCTGTGCGGTTTTGATATCATTTACATAAACCGGAAAGAAGTTTTGTTTGTTGAAGATAATTTCAGTAGGTGATTCAGCCATATTATCTGCTTTTGCCATATAACCGATGGCTGCATAGCCTTTCAACCTTTTCCCATACATGGTTTCAAGCATTTTGACATGAATGTCCACATAATCATATATCTGAACATCTTTTTTGCCGTCATGCAGCCGGTGGAGCCGGCCCGCATATTGTTGCAGGGTGCCTTTCCAGGAAATGGGCATGGCCAGAAAAAGCGTGTCAAGTCTGGCTTCGTCAAACCCTTCGCCGATATAGCTGCCAGTGGCCACAAGGACAAAAGGGCGGTTGTCAGACAGTTTTTTGAGTGTTTCAAGAACAGTCGCAGTTTTTTTGGTTCCCATGCCGCCGGTGAGAAGAATGACATCCGGGATATGGCGGGTCAGGTTTTTTGTCAATAGTTTTGCATGGGCGATCCGTCCGGTAATGACAAGACTGTTCCGCTTATTTTTATGGCATTCGACAACATCGCTGATGATTGCCTGGTTTCGGATATCATCTTCAATGATCTGTGAATAGATCGCCTGAATTTTCAAAGGACTGTCATCTTCATCCAGCGACGCTTTGAAACTGGTAAATCGCGGAATTAGATAATGCGCGAACGGTCTTTTTTCCGCCTGTTTTTTTGCATCCACGTGGTAGCGTATCGGACCGCAATGGAAAAAAATGATGGGATGATGTCCATCCCGCCTGTATGGTGTTGCCGTCAAACCATACACATATCTGGCCGGTGTTTTTTTCAATATCTGTTCAAAGCTGACGGCAGACACATGGTGGCATTCATCAACGATAACCATGCCGTAATTTTTTATGCAGTCTTTGACATCTCCGCTGTGGTTGATGGATTGCATGATGGCAATGTCAACAATTGATGAAAGATGGTTTTTGCCACCTCCCAGCTGGCCGATCAAGCTGACCTGTTTTTTTCTGCCGCGCTTTTTTTCCGGTTCTGGGAGTGTTTCATGAATCAACAGGAACTGGGACAACCGTTCTTTCCATTGAAGCATCAATTGCTGACGGTGAACCAGAATGAGGGTGTTTACCTTTTTTCGGGCAATCAGATTGGCACCGACAACGGTTTTTCCAAATGCGGTTGTGGCACAGAGCACCCCTGTATCATGGCGTATCAGGTGACTGACAGCATCCTGCTGTTCCGGTCGTAACATACCGTTGAATTCCACATTGATCGGTTTTCCGGAATGGTATTTTTCAATCAATTCCGGTGTAACGTTGTGATCGTTCAGCAAGTCAATGATATCCGACTCACATCCCCGGGGGAGTGCAAGATACCCATCAATATCTTCCGAGCAGGAGATGACCGAAGGAATGTTGAATGTCGGCATCCGCATGGCTTGTTTTTTAAAAAATTCAGGGTTTTTAAAGGCTGCCAATCGTTTGAGACGATTCAATGCTTTCTGACTGAATCCTTTTTTTTTGATAAAAAGCATCTCCGCTTTGATCAATTCAACCGATTTTGGAAAATCTGCTTTATCTATAAGGGGCGGTTTTTTTATCCATGGCTTGCCGTCAGGTGTATCATCATCTGATGTTTCGGTTTTGAGCAGTCCCAGTTCATGGCCCTTCCCGATTTTTCCTGTCAGATCCTGCAGATCCTGTTCAGACAATCGTTGAAGACCTGATAGAAACATCCACTGATCTTGAAGAGGCTGAAATCTGTCATCGACAAAAACGGTATTTTCCTGGTTACGTGCCGATTTTTGAAGCGGCAGGGCAATGAGGTTCCCCAACCCGCCTTCCGGCATGGTATCCTGATTGGGGAACAGTCTGTCATAGGATGCAAACGGCAGTTCATGCCGGTTTTCCATTGCTTTTGTCAGCAGCGACATCCCGAATTTCCTTGCGGCGGAAGCAGAAATTGCATCGTCAAAGAAAAACCAGACATGGCCGCCATTTCCTGATCTGGATCGTTCCACTGCGACCGGAATCCGGAACGTCTGGCAGACATTCTTTACTGCGGTAATATCTTTTTGCCATCCTTCCTTGTCAAAGTCCATGGCAAGAAAATAACAGGTTTCATCCGGATTCATTGGGTAAATACCTACGATTTTCTTTCCCGTAAGGTGTGCCTCGATGACAGCCTCATTCAATTGTGAGTATGATTTGTTCTGGCACTTGAAACATTTGACTTTTGGTTTGAAACATACTCCTGGTTTCCATTCATTGGCACAGACAGGGCTGTATCCGGATCCCCCCTTTTTATTTTCCCACCGTTTGGCATAAACATCATTACGGCCCCTGAACAATGACATGAATAATTGAATTTTTTTTGAAGCAGCTGAATGGTTATTAATGATCTCCATGGATTTTGAGGTGTTTTCCGCGACATTGCTTTCAATTTGTGTTTCTGCAGACAAGGTATTCGCAGGGACGTATGATGAAAAGCTGTTGTCGGAAGAATTATTTGAAACACCACGTTGTTTTGACGTAGCTTCAAGCACTCTAATTTTTTCCTTCAGCTGTCTGTTTTCTTCCAGCAGTTCCTCATATTTTTTATTCAGCTCGTTATATGCCCGGTCATTCGTCATTTTTCATAAAATGTGCAACCCACGCGGTTGATGTGGGAAATCACGTCTGGATCATTGATATGGTTGAAAATGGACAGATCAAAGGTGTAGGGCAAAAGCAGGTTGTCAAGATCTTCCATGATACGGTAGAGGATATCCAGCGTCAGATCGTCTTTACCGCAGAGGGTCAGGTCGATGTCAGAGCCGGTTTTGTAGTTTCCCATGGCGCGTGATCCATACAGCACAGCTTTTCTGACCTGCGGATATCGGGAAAACACCGCGCGTATCTGATCCGAATCTGCCTGTTTGAGTCCGAACCGGGGCATCAGTTATCCTTGTCTTTCAGTGTCTGAAATGTCTTTTCAAGCCGGATGAATTCAGGATAATAGGTGTTGAAAACCGCATCTGCAATGGCATCCGCCACTTCCTGATTGTAGGTGTGTGTGGTCAGGGTGCGACTTTTGATCATGTCCATCCATGCCTGGCCGTTTTCAATCAGGCCGCGCCTGAAAGCCAGGCGGAAGGCATCCCGGCTGCCGTGAATGCCGGTTTCACCCTGGTTTTCAAAATAATCTTTGATGGTGTTCCAGGCCAGTTCATAGGTATATTCAAACGCCTGGATCAAGCCCTGTTTTTCCAGTTCATTTAACTCTTTTTTTTCGATGAATCTGGCGAGTTGCCCAAGGGCTTTTGAATAATTGCTGTATCGTTGTATCCAACGGATGTCTTTTTCTGCCATGTCGGCCTCCGGCAATGATTTGTTCCTGCGATTGAACAGCTTACTGGTAACACAGGTAAGAGGGGAAAACAAGAACGGACATGGGCTGGATATTGGGTTTCGGGGGTTTAGTAAAACAAAGCCAGGGGCGGCCTGATGCCAACCGGCCCGGGTCTTTCAGGAAAATCCGAACAGTATTTCGGTATTTTATTTGACACCCGGTGTTTTGTTGCGCATTTTAATGGCATATGTATGAACGATAACGGAGCGAATATCAATGACGCATAACAAATGGATATACGGGATACTGGCAGGGATCTGCCTGTGGCTGGCGCTGGGACTGGCCCATGCCCGGGCCGATGAGATCCGGGTGCTGTTTTTAGGCGATTCCCTGACGGCGGGCCTTGGGGTTGAAAAAGACCAGGCTTATCCCGCTCTGGTGGGAGAACGCCTCAAACAGCAGGCCCACACGGATGTGAAGATCATTAACGGCGGCATCAGCGGGGCCACCACGGCCGGGGCCGCATCCCGGCTCAAATGGCACCTGGCAGCCACGCCCCATGTGCTGGTGCTGGCCCTGGGGGCCAACGACGGTTTGCGGGGCCTGTCTCTGGACAACATGGCTGAAAACCTGGATGATACCATTGCCCTGGCCCTGGAAAATCAGATGTGCGTGATCCTGGCGGGCATGGAGATCCCGCCCAATTATGGGCCGGACTACACCCGGCAGTTCCGGGAGACCTTCAGGGACCTGGCTGAAAAACATCAGATCCGGCTGATTCCTTTTCTGCTGGACCAGGTGGGCGGGGAGGCAACCATGAACCAGGCGGACGGGGTTCATCCCAATGCTGCCGGCCATCAGCAGATCGCCCGCACGGTCCTGCCCTATATCCAGGAGTGTCTGTGATGCTGGAACTGTCAGGCGTGGACAAATCCTTTCACCTGCCGGATACGGGCCGGGTGATGGTGCTCAACCAGGTGGGATTTTCCCTGGAAGCCGGCACCACCCTGGCCATCACGGGCCATTCCGGCAGCGGCAAGACCACACTCCTGTCTTTGATCGCCGGCCTGGACATCCCGGATGCCGGCGAAATCCGGGTGAACGGCATCGATATCTGCACCCTGGACGAAGCGGCCCTGACCCGGTACCGGGCTGCCAGCATCAGCATGATTTTTCAATCCTTTCACCTCATGCCCCATCTGACGGCGGCGGAAAACATCTCCCTGCCCCTGGAGATTCTGAGGCAGGACCGGATCCATGAGCGCACCCAGTCCCTGCTGGAACAGGTGGGACTCACCCACCGGGCTCGTCATCTGCCGGGACAGCTGTCCGGCGGAGAATGCCAGCGGGTGGCCATTGCCAGGGCATTGATCGTGGAACCGGCCCTGATCCTGGCGGATGAACCCACGGGCAACCTGGACACGGACACGGGCAAAAAAGTGGCGGATCTGCTGTTCAACCTGGTGGAAACCCGGCGAAAAACCCTGGTGGTGGTGACCCACAATCAGGATCTGGCAGCCCGGTGCCGGGAAACAAAAATTCTGTCCCGGGGAACCCTTGCCTGATGCTGTGGATTCGCCTGGCTTTTCGGGAACTGCTCCGCAACCGGGGATTTTCCCTGTTTTTCACGGCCAACCTGGCCGTGGGACTGTGCGGGTTTGTGGCCGTCCAGAGTTTCAGCCGGTCTTTGAACCAGCATCTGGATGACAATTTACGCAATATTCTGACGGCCGATCTGGTGGTCACGGCCAATGCCCCGTTCACCCCGGCGGAAAAAGAGGTGATGCACCAGGTACTGGGACCGGATGTGCAGGTGTCGGAAGTGATCCGGTTTTTCACCATGGTGCAGACCCGGGAAACCACCCGGCTGGTGCAGGTGATGGCCGTGGATGAGAATTACCCGCTGTACGGCGGGTTTGCCCTGGAGTCCGGCACCCATCGGAGTGCCATTCATCAGTCCCCCAATGTGTTCATGTCCCGGGACACGGCCGTTACCCTGGGCATCAGGGATCATGCCGACGGCGGGGACGGTCCCCGGGATGAATCCGGCCGGACAGCCGTGCCGCCGGGCGATCCCGCCCCGGCCCCATCCCAAACCCTGACCCTGGGAAACAGGACGTTTACCGTGGCCGGTTTTTTTGTCGATGATCCGGACAAGGCCCTGACCACCCTGGAACTGGCGCCCAAAATCTATGTGGGTGGGGATCAGCTGGCAGACACGGGGTTGCTGGGGTTCGGGGCCCGGGTGCGGTATTACAGGTATTACCGGGTGGCGCCGGGAACAGATGTGCCGGCCCTTAAGGAGGCGCTGCGTTCAGGTTTTGCCGGTCTGTCACCGGATCAACCCCGGATCCGGGTCCGGGACAGCCGGGATGTCAGCCGGAACCTGTCCCGGGTCACGGGATATTTTGCCGGGTACATGGCCCTGGTTTCCCTGGTGGCCCTGTTCCTGGCCGGGATGGCTGCCGCTTTTCTGTTCCGGGGGTTTCTGGGGGGAAAACACAAAGAGATCGCCGTGCTCATGAGCCTGGGGGCCCGGCGGTCCGGGGTGTGTGCATTCCTGTTTGCCCAGCTGATATTCCTGGGTTTGCTGGCCGCGGTCATGGCCCTTGCCGGGGCATGGCTGCTGCTGCCGGCATTCCCGTGGATGCTCAAAGGCCTGGTGCCCGAAGGGATCGTCCTGAACCTGGACCTGGCGACCGCCGGCATGGCCCTGGGGCTGGGCGGCCTGGGCAGCCTGGTGTTCTGCCTGCCCGTGCTGGTGAATCTGCTGTCCATCAAACCCCTGCTGCTGTTGCAGGGGGATGCCGCAGACAAGGGCGTGAATAGATGGTGGCGGGCGGCTGCGTTTCTGCCGGGGGGGATCTGGTTTTGTGCCGGGGCCATGCTGGTGGGGGGATCGCCGGCCAACGGCATGGTGTTCACGGCCGGATTTGCCCTGGCCCTTGTGATTTTTGCCCTGGCCGGGTGGCTGGGGGCCGGATGGTGCCGGCGGCTGGCCAGTACCCGTCACCTGGTGCCCAAACTGGCGTTTCTGAATCTGTACCGCAACATGGGCGCATCCCTGGCCTGCTTTGTCACCATTGCCATGGGCGTGTTTCTCATCAGCCTGATTCCCCAGGTGCAAAAAGGACTTCAGACCGAGATCCAGCGGCCGGAAGGGCTGAAGATCCCCGTGTTTTTCCTCATGGATGTCCAGGATGATCAGACCGGGGATCTGGAAACGTTTATGCAGGATCAGCCGGGAACCCTGGAAAATCTGTCCCCCATGGTCCGGGGCCGGATACTGTCAGTGAATGACGACCCCTTTCATACCCGGGAAGACAACCGGGAATCCAGTGGCCGGCCCCGGCGGACGGAACATAATTTTTCGTATCGGGCCGAGCTGGACCCGTCTGAAACCATTGTGCAGGGCCCGCCCCTGTCACAGGAACCCTGGAAGTTCGGATCACCAACCCCGTTTGAAATTTCCGTGGCCCGTTCCTTTGCCGACGATCATGATCTGGTGATCGGCGATACCCTGCGGTTCGACATCCAGGGCATGGTGCTGGAAGGCCGGATTCACAATATCCGCAAGGTCCGGTGGAACAGTTTTCAGCCCAATTTCTTTTTGCTGTTCCAGAACGGGGTTCTGAACCATGCGCCGAAAACCTGGCTGGGAGCTGTGGCCCGGGTGCCGCCGGATCAGCGGCCTGCTCTGAAAAACAAAATTGTGCAGGCCTTTCCCAATATCTCCATCATCGATGTCACCCAGATGATCACCACATTGACCTTTATTGCGGACCGGCTGGCCGTGTCCGTGCGGTTCATGGCCTGGCTGGCCATTGCCGCCGGCCTGGTGTCCATTTTTTCCATTGCCCGGCACCAGGCCCGGCGCCAGGCGGCCCAGACCAACCTGCTCAAGGTGCTGGGGACCGGATTCGGCGATATCCGGCGCATCAGTCTTCTGGAATTCGGCAGCCTGGGCTTTGCCGCGGCCCTGGTGGCTGTGGTGCTCAGCGCCGGGTTTTCCCGGGCCATTGCCTGGTATTTTTTTGACAGCCTCTGGGCCCTGGACATGGGGTATCTGCTGGGCATTCTGATACTGACCACGATGATCTGCATGGCCACGGCCGTGGCAGCTGCCGGTAAAATTTTGAAATCAAGACCGTTGATGCTGCTGAAAAAAAGTGATTGAATCCCATTTTTTGAGTGCAGTTCATGTCAGGGCGTGATAATTTTTTTTGCTCCAGAACATGTGATGAGCAAAGGAGGGATGCGGATGCGGCGAAAGGAAAAACAGATCACAGATAAAAAACAGATGGAACAGATCCTGGCACAGGCACAGGTCTGCCGCCTGGCCATGGTGGACCAGGGGCAGCCTTATGTGGTGCCGTTGAATTTCGGGTACGGAGACGGGGCTCTGTATTTTCACAGTGCCCCGGAGGGACGGAAAATCGATGTGCTCAAGGCAGACCCCCAGGTCTGCTTTGAAGTGGACGAAATGGTGAAGATGAACAAGGCGGCGGCTGCCTGTGACTGGGGTGTGTCGTTCAAAAGCGTCATCGGCACGGGGACTGCCCGGATTCTGGACACCCCGGCGGAAAAAAAGGCCGGCCTGGATATCATCATGGCCCATTATTCAGGCCGGACCTTTGACTATCCGGAAGAGAAGCTGACAAAAACCGCTGTAATTCAGATCAATATCCATGAGATGACCGGCAAGCAGGGGTGATCATGCCCGTTGTTTCCATACCCGGAATGCCGGGTAAGAGGTATGTGTCGGCAGAAAAAAATACCTGTCTTGAAGCGGGTCAGGATTTCTGAAGCTCAGCCGGCGCCACCCGGGTGGATGGCCGGTACTGGATAGGGCATGACCCTGTTGATCTCCATGCAATGTATTTGTGGATACTATGAATATGGTTGAGATTTGGACGAATCCATGATAGGCAGTTTAGGCAGCAATATTGCCTGTGTTGTGAGATTTTATTCGACGGAAAAATTATAGTGGGAAAAATTATAAAAAACTCGGTATCAGCAGGTATTTACTGGGTGGCAATTCCTGAAGCCGGTCTCTATCTCCTTTGCGGATGCCCTGCAGACAGTGTAAAACACCTTATGAAACGGGGTTTGATCACCACCCGGGAAACCAATGGGGTATCGTTTGAAACCGGTCCAAATGCAATTCTTCTTTCCGATCTTTTAATTCAAAACGGCAGTTTTGCCAACCTTGCGGAATTTCCCGTACTGCAGATGCTGTACCGACAGGGTCTTATGATCCCTGGCCACCCGAACAACAAAAATCAAAAACCACTGCTCATTGGATCTCAACGCCAGGTTAACGCACAAATGCAGTATATCTACCGCGGCAATTACGGCCTCATTTCGGAAGAGGAAATGACCGCCACGGGCTGCCTGCCATACAGTGCCGGGGATATGATGCAGATGAAGCTGAAATTTGCCTTTGGAAAAATACTTCCCACGTCCGAATTGCTGGATACGATCATCCTGGAAGGAAACCCTGTTGAGATAAAAAACGGTATTATGGTTGTCCGTAAAAAACTGAACATATTTGAAATTTCCTATGAAGATGAATCCGTAACCATTGATCTTACTTTACGCCGCAGTGAGCGCTATCAAGTTCCCTATGCATTGAACTCCCATAATCTGCGCCGGGAATATTTCGGCATCATCCATTCGGGACAAGGTGACGGATGGGATGTCAATCGGCCGTGCATGTCCGCCATACTCATGTTTCAGGGAAAATTATACCTGCTTGACGCGGAACCTCTGTTTCTGAGCAACCTCATTGCTCTGGGGATAAGTGTCAATGAAATCGAAGGCATTTTCCACACCCATTCTCATGACGACCATTTTGCCGGATTACCGACACTCATGCGAACGGACCATAAAATGAAATATTTTGCAACGCCCCTGGTCCGGGCATCGGTTACCAAAAAACTCTGTGCGCTGCTTTCAATCGATGAAACCCATTTTTCAGATTATTTTGATGTTCACGATCTGGAATTTAATGTCTGGAACAACATTGAGGGCCTGGAAGTAAAGCCCCTTTTTTCTCCCCACCCCGTTGAAACAAACATATTTGTTTTTCGTGCGACAGGGGAACAGGGCCTTTATTCTTACGGCCATTTTGCAGATATTGCAGCCCTGGATGTATTGGAAAAAATGGTGGCCCATAATCCCTTGGAACCGGGGATTTCACGTGACTTCTTTAATCGGGTCAAACAAGATTATCTCACCACAACGAATGTAAAAAAGATTGATATCGGCGGCGGCTATATCCACGGAAATGCAGAAGACTTCCGGGAAGATGCTTCGGAAAAAATCCTTCTCGCCCACACGGCCATCCCTCTGACCGAAAAGCAAAAGGAAATAGGATCGGGTTCACAGTTCGGAACCGTAGACACCTTGATCCCGGCCCATCAGGATTACATATGGAGCACGGCATTTCAACTTTTGCAAACGAACTTTCCGACCATACCGGAGTGGGATGTGAAAATGCTCTTGAATAATTCCCCTATTTTGTTTAATCCCCAATCGATCATATTAAAAAAAGGTGTTTTTAATACAGAAATTTTCATGATATTGACCGGCAACGTCGAACGGATCGATTGTGAATCCGGAACGTACAGCCTGCTGTCTTCCGGAGCGTTCGTCGGAGAAACAACCGAAACCATCGGCGCCCCCTTAAACGCAACATACCGCACGGTAAACTTTGTCAACGCGCTGAAAATACCGATACATCTTTACCTGGAGGTCATCAAAAAAAACAATCTGCTCCATGACCTTGAGCAGCTGCGTGATAACAGAGAATTTCTGCAAACCACATGGCTTTTTGGAGAAGCATTGTCTTATCCTACATTGAACAGGATCGCGAAATCTTTACATCATGAATCCTATTCCCCGGGGCACGTTTTTTCTCAAAAGGAGTATGCCTCATTACATCTGATTACATCCGGAAAAATACAGCGGTATATCGGAGAAGATATCTTTGAGACACTTGTTTGCGGCGACACTTTTGGAGAAGAAGGCGCGCTTTTTAAAATACCGAGTGTTTTCCAGTTTCGTACGGTTGACCACGCCGAGGCATATAAAATATCTACGGATGTACTTATCGATATTCCTATCGTTCGCTGGAAACTTTATGAAATGTTTGAAAAACGAATCCATTCAATAATCGATACAAAGGCCGTAAACAGCCCCATCCTTCACTGGCGCCAGGAATACAGTGTTCATATTCACGCCATGGACAAACACCACCAGACGCTTTTTGAACGGGCGAATGATTTTTACATGGCCCTTGACTCACAAAAAGACAAAAGCATTATTGCATCCACTCTTCGCTTTCTGCTTGAATACACCACATATCATTTTACGGAAGAGGAGATGCTGATGAAAAATTACGGTTTTCCCGGATACGAGAATCACAGAAAGAAACATGCTGCCTTTAAAAAAGACATCGATGCCTTGTGTGCCAAATTCCAGGAAAATGATCCTGAAACCGGTCTGGAGCTTCTGCAGGTACTCAAAAATTGGATTCTCGATCATATACTCACCGAAGACCGAAAATACGGAGAATTTCTCAATAAAAAAGGCGTGCACTAGTTATACCGGTCATATGCATCGCCTGAAAACAAATGGAGAATCTGAACGTCGAGCGTGATGCTGGATCTGAATTGTCCCGCCGGGTGGTTTTTCCCTGGAAAATATGGTAGACACTCTGTACAGCCATATTGAAACAATGCTGTACGCATTTTGAAAAGGAAAAAAACCATATCCATGAAACCTGAAAATCAAACCAGCACCTACACCTGCCGGGAATACAGAGAAGAGATGATCCTCATGAAAACCAACGAACTCATCCAAAAAGAAAATCAATTCGGCGCGAAAAACTACAAGCCCCTGGACGTGGTGCTCAGCAAAGGATCGGGCATCTGGGTCTGGGATGTGGAGGGCAACCGCTACATGGACTGCCTGTCTGCCTATTCCGCCGTGAACCAGGGGCATTGTCATCCCAAAATTTATCAGGCCCTGGTGGACCAGGCACAGAAACTCACCCTCACCTCCCGGGCGTTCCGCAATGATCAGCTGCCGCTGCTGTATGAGGAGCTGTGCAAACTGACCGATTCCCACAAGATGCTGCCCATGAACTCCGGGGCCGAGGCCGTGGAAACCGTGATCAAATGCGCCAGAAAATGGGGATATGAATCCAAGGGCGTGGCACGGGGCCGGGCCGACATTATCGTGTGCTCGGACAATTTCCACGGACGGACCCTGTCCATCATCGGGTTCAGCACGGACGACAATGCCCGCCAGAACTTCGGACCCTTCACCCCGGGATTCACGGTCATACCCTTCGGGGATGCCGATGCCCTGGAGGCAGCCATCACGCCGGATACTGTGGCGTTTATGGTGGAACCGGTCCAGGGGGAAGCCGGGGTGATCATTCCGCCCGAAGGCTATCTCAAGCGGGTCAGGGAAATCTGCACCCAAAAGAACGTGCTCATGATTTTAGATGAGATCCAGACCGGCCTGGGCCGCACGGGCAAACTGCTGGCCGAGGAGCATGAAGGGGTCCAGGCGGATCTTACCCTTATCGGCAAGGCCCTGTCCGGCGGGTTTTATCCGGTGTCGGCCGTGCTGTCCAATGAAGCCGTGCTGGGCCTGCTCCAGCCGGGCCAGCACGGCTCCACCTTCGGCGGCAACCCCCTGGCCTGTGCCGTGGCCCGGGCCGCCCTCAAGGTGCTGACGGAAGAAAACATGATCGACAACGCGGCAGCGATGGGGGCTTATTTCCTGGAACAGCTGCACAATATCCAGCACCCGGCCGTCAAAGAGGTCCGGGGCATCGGGCTGATGATTGCCGTCGAACTGCACGAAAACACCCCGGGCGGCGCCAGGGCCATCTGTGAGGCACTTCAGCAGAAAGGCATCCTGTGCAAGGAAACCCACACCTGGACCATCCGGTTCGCTCCGCCCCTGGTGATCACCAAACCGGATATCGACTGGGCCATGGAAAAGATCCGGGAGGTGTTTGCGGACCTGGGCTGATGAAGGGTCAACAGCCCCTGTACAGCGCCCCGATGGGAATCAGGCGGATATCTTCATACCGGTCATATGCATCGCCTGAATAAAACAAAAACCCTTTGACCGGCCGCTCTGACTGAAGCATGGACTGCCTGAGATTTCTGAAGTCTCTGGGTCCCGGGTGCCGGGTCTGTTTGATTTTGGATGTAAATTGCCTCACCGCCTGTCCGGCCAGATCTGCTCGGACATCTCCGAGAGCCTGTATTTCTGGATCTTGCCGGATGCGGTCATGGGGTAATCCGTCACAAAATGCACATACCTGGGGATCTTGTACCGGCTGATCCTGCCCCGGCAGAAATCGATGACATCACTGGGCTGAAGATCGGCCCCTTCCCTGGGAATGATGAACGCCCCCACCTCTTCCCCGTATTTTTCGCTGGGCACGGCCGCCACCTGCACATCCCGGATCCCGTCCATGCGGATGAGAAACTCCTCGATTTCCCGGGGATAGATGTTTTCCCCGCCCCGGATGATCATGTCC
>JAABUD010000265.1 GCA_011389555.1 Desulfotignum sp.
TCAATGCTCAAAACCATGGCAACCCAGCTGACCCTTGTTTTTAAAACGGGCAGCCAAAAAAGCAATGGCTGGATTCTGATCAAATTCGGATTGATACTGGCGTTTCTGTTTACCCTGTTCTCGGTGCTGTTTCATGTGCTGATGCTGTATGAAGGTCGTCAATACAGCTGGATCACCGGATTTTACTGGACCTTGACCACCATGTCCACGCTGGGATTCGGTGATATTACCTTTCACAGTGATATGGGCCGTCTTTTTTCCATCGTGGTATTGTTCAGCGGGATTGTCTTTCTGCTGGTGATGCTGCCTTTTACCTTTATCCAGTTTTTCTATGCCCCGTGGCTGGAAGAACAGAACAAGGCCCGGGCACCCAGATCCGTTCCTGATACCATGTCCGGACATGTGATTCTTACCTATTTTGATCCCGTGGCTGTCACCCTCATTGAAAAGCTCAATCAATACGGATTTACCTATGTAATTCTCACCCCCGGGCTGCAGGATGCCCTGGATTTATATGACCAGGGCTACCGCGTGGTGGTGGGTGAATTGGATGATCCGGACACCTACCGCCGCCTACGCATCGACCAGGCCGCACTGGTGGTGGTGTTGAATGATGACATCGCCAGCACCAACATCATTTATACCATCCGGGAAACCAATGACCGGGTGAAAACCGTGACCAATGCCGATCTGGAAGACTCCCTGGATATTCTCAAACTGGCCGGCAGCACCCATGTGTTCCAGTTTACCCAGATGCTGGGCAGAGCACTGTCCCGCCGGGTTTTGGGAATCAACATGCAGGCCAATATCATCGGTCAGTTTGATGACCTGCTGATAGCCGAAGCCCCGGTCATGCGGACCTGGCTCCAGGGGAAAACCATGGCGGAAAGCCGTTTGCGGGAAATCTGCGGCGTGACCGCGGTCGGGGTCTGGGAACAGGGCAAATTTCATATTCCCACCCCTGGAACCCGGATCACGGAATCCACGGTGCTGGTGCTGGCTGGAACCAAAGAACAGCTGGAACAGTTTGACGACTCCATTGCTTTGGCTGATAACAAAGAAACAGATACGAGCCGTCCGGTGGTGGTACTCGGCGGCGGCCGGGTGGGCCAGGCAGTGGCAGAGGCCCTGCGTGTCCGGCGGGTTGCTTTTTGTGTAGTGGAAAAAAGACCCGGCATTGCAGACAAGCACCCCAACTTTATCCATGGAAGTGCCGCAGACCGCAATACCCTGGTCGAAGCCGGCCTGGAAAACACCCCCTCCATCATCATCACCACCCATGACGACAACCTGAACATCTACCTGACCATTTACTGCCGCCGTCTGCGGCCGGATGTGCAGATCATCAGCCGGGCCAGCCTGGACAGAAACATCAACACCCTGCACCGGGCCGGTGCCAATCTGGTGATGTCCTTCAGTTCCCTGCTCACCACCACCATCATGAACCTGATTCAACCCCAGAAGATGCTCATGCTTTCCGAAGGCCTCAATGTATTCCGGATGCCTTTGCATGCCAGGCTGGAAAACAAATCGCTGATCCATATCCAGATCCGGGAAAAAACCGGGTGCAGTGTGGTGGCCGTCAAAAAAAATGAGAACCTGATCATCAACCCGGACCCGGCCATTGTCCTTGAAAAAGGGGATGAACTGGTGCTCATCGGCACTGCCGGTGCGGAAAAAACATTCATCGAAAAATATCCGGCCGCATCAAAATAACGGCCATGCCCTGGATGGGCTTGACGTCGCTGCACAACTTTTGCCTATTTCACACCGGCAAGCCACAGTCCGAAAACGGTCAATGCCAGCCCGCCCAGATTGTTGACCAGGATGTTCATCATTGCCTGCAATTTCATGCCGGCCTGGCCGGCTGCGATGGTTTCCATGGAAAAAGCGGAAAAGGTGGTCAACGCCCCTAAAAAACCGGTGATCAGCAACAGGCGCATCTCCGGGGTCAGCAGCCGTACCCGGTCCGACAACCCGAACATCAATCCAATCAGAAAACACCCCGACAGATTGACGGCCATCGTGCCCCAGGGAAAGCGGGTACCCCACAGGTTGATCGTCAGAAGGGTGATGCCGTAGCGGCTTGCCGCGCCCAGACTGCCGCCCAGCATAACCCAGAGCAGTTTTTCCATTTTTTGAATGGTTCCTTTGTTTTTGTTACCGGTATGGTTTGTTTTATCATTATCAGTCCAGATGAAGCACCACGGAAACAGCGGTGAACAAGGCCTGGACCGGAGCTCCTTGCCTTATACCGGAAATCCAGGGGCCGACAGAGGATATCACCGCACAGATCTGCATGGACTCTGAGACTGTGACAATACATTCCGTATTGATTTTTCCCCGGGTGATCCGGGTGACAACCCCGTTGAACCGGTTTTCCACACTGCATGCACAAGGGACATCTCCGCTTTGCAGCATCACCTGGGGTGCCTTGACCTCAGCGGTGACCCATTTACCGGGAACCAGACCCAGCCGATGTACACTGTCATTGGTTATCACCGTGAGGATGGGGTGCCCGTCCAGGGTGGTCATTTCGATCAGGGACTGAATATCCCCTTTCACGATGTTTCTGACTTTACAGAAAAACGCGTTCCGGGCACTGGTTCTGCGGCCGGATTCCTTTTCCATGAACCGCTTGGCAACCGCCTGGATATCTGTTTCCGAAAAGGTGACATAGGATGAGGTCAGGCTGGCGGAGGTGTGTCCTAAAATCATTTGAACCGCCGGCAGCGGCAGATTGCCCTGCATCAATTCCACCCCCCTGGCCCTGCGGATGGCTTCCGGGCCGCCCATTTCCTTGGCAAACCCGCAGGCAGCAGCCCGTTCATAAAATTTGCGGCGCACAAATCCGGGATCCAGGTCAGGCATCCTTTTTGCTTTTTTTTTGAATCCCGGCATGTGAATCAGTTTCTGGATCTCATTGCACAGGGCCTCGGAGAAATGGACCGTTCTTGGTTTCACACCGGTTTCAGGCCCGCTGGGGCCATAGGTCACCGCATGGTTCTGTGAATCGATGTCTGTAAAAGGGTTGACCGCCAGCACTTCCTTTAACTTTGCACCGGTATACCGGATCAAAAGAAACGTGATCAGAATGCGGCGGCGGGAAAAGCGCACATCCGCCCGGGGTGAATCGGCTGCCCATTTTCGAAAAGACTGCTCCAGCTGATTCAACTGCGCCGTATCCAGGCATGGGCCGGTATGGGCAATGGAGATGATCCGGCTGTGGTCTTTTCCTCCGGACGGTGAAAAATCCTGATCCTGTGGTGTTTTGTTTTGATCCGCCATATCGGTTTTCCATACGTTCAACGGGTTGCAGTCATCTATGGAATCATTCAATTATGGAATCATTCAATAAAATACTTGACGTCTCTTGTCAATGACTGCTACTAACACGAATATAATAATTTGCGTGAGTATATATCTGTATTTTTACCGGAGGAAGTGATATGTATTTTCCAACCGCAGACATAGAAACGGCCATCTGGATACCGCCGCTGGTGGCATTCGGGGTGTCATTTTTCACCTCCATGGGCGGGATATCCGGTGCGTTTCTGCTGCTTCCGTTCCAGATGTCGGTTCTGGGCTACACCCATCCATCCGTCAGCGCCACCAACCAGTTGTTCAACATTGTGGCCATTCCCAGCGGGGTATACCGCTACTGGCAGGAGGGCCGGATGGTATGGCCTTTGACCTGGATCGTCGTTGCAGGAACCCTGCCCGGCGTATTCATCGGTGCAATCGTGCGGGTGGCCTGGCTGCCGGACCCCGGACTGTTCAAGCTGTTTGCCGCCGGGGTCCTGCTGTATATCGGGATTAAACTGATGCGGGACCTGCAAAAGCAACCCGGCCGAAATAACGGCAAAGACAACAGTGAAAAGCGGTTTCAAGCCCTGATGAAAGCCTGGCGCTCGGGTGGCACCACCGCACGTCCCTCCACTGTGACACATTTTACGATCCGGCGGCTGGGATTTACGTTTTACGGGGAATCCTACGATGTATCCTTTCCGGGCATCTTTTTTCTCAGTTTCATTGTGGGTATTGTCGGCGGAATTTACGGCATCGGCGGCGGTGCCATCATTGCCCCTTTTTTTGTCACTTTTTTCAAGCTGCCGGTATTTATCGTGGCCGGAGCGGCCCTGATGGGAACATTTATTACCTCCATTGCCGGGGTCATTTTCTACCAGGCCATTGCCCCGTTTTATCCTCATCTGTCCGTGGCTCCTGACTGGCTGCTGGGAATTCTGTTCGGTATCGGCGGCATGGCCGGCATGTACTCAGGGGCCCGGTGCCAGAAATTTGTCCCGGCCAATGCCATCAAATGGATGCTGACCGGGATCATGATACTGACGGCAGCCAAATACGTGTTTGCGTTTTTTGGAATTGAATAGCCGGCAACGCCCCGAACATCCGGAACTGCTTTGACGGGAACGGTATTGAAAACCGCCGAGAAATGACCTATGCTTCGGTCATGAATTTTCAGGTTCAGACAGATGCATAGGTCACTGCCGGCCGGAAAGGGGGAGGATTGAAACTGATCCTTCCCTTTTTCAGGCAGTACAAGGCCCAGATCCTGTTGGGCATGATCTGCATGATCATTGTGGACGGCACCCAGCTCATTGTGCCCCAGGTGATCCGGTCTGTGGTGGACACCCTGGCCGCGGGCAGCCTGGACCGGGCGGTGCTGATCCGTCAGTGCGTATTCATTCTGGGACTGGGCGTACTCATGGCCGTACTGCGGTATGCCTGGCGCATCCTGCTCATGGGCAGTGCCAGAAATCTGGAAAAAGGAATTCGGGACCAGCTCTACGCCCATATCATGGCACTGGACCCCGCGTTTTTCGACCGGGTGAACACCGGGGATATCATGGCCCATGCCACCTCGGACATCAACCATGTGCGCATGGCCTTCGGGTTCGGGATTATCGTGCTGGTGGACACGTTGCTGCTGGGGAGCGCCATTCTGGCCATCATGATCTGGACCCATCCCAAACTCACAGCAATGGCCTTGATCCCCATGCCGGCCCTGATTTTCTTCACCCGGCACCTGGGCAGAAAAATGCATGACTTTCATACCACGGCCCAGGAATCGTTTTCCCATCTCACTGAAATGATCCGGGAAAGCTTTTTCGGCATCCGGATCATCAAGGTGTTCAATTTTGAATCCCTGGTAACCAACCGGGTGGGCCATGCCGCCACAGACTATTTCCGCAAAAACCTGAAGCGGGCCGTGGTCACGGCCCTGCTCCGGCCCCTGCTCGGATTTTTCTTCAATCTCTCCACTCTGATCATCGTGTTTTACGGCGGCATCCTGGTGATGCACAACACCCTGAGCCCCGGGGAACTGGTGGCGTTTCTCCAGTATCTGGGCCTGCTGGCCTGGCCGGTGATTGCCATCGGCTGGATGACCAACCTGTTCCAGCGGGGCATGTCCTCTTTGCACCGGATCAACACCCTGCTGGAATCCCGGCCCCGGATCACCTGCCCGGCAAACCCGGTACCCATGCCCCGGCAGATCCACCATATCCGGTTCAACCAAACCGGTTTTTCCTATGACGGCCACACCCCCATACTGGCCGACATCTGCCTGGAAATCCCGGGGAACAGCCGGGTGGGCATCACCGGCCCGCCCGGGACCGGCAAGACCACCCTGGCGTATCTGATGATGCGGCTGTACGATTCTACCCGGGGGGATGTCCGGGTAAACGGCATTTCCACCACGGACCTGGACCCGGAAATGCTGCGGTCCTGCATCGCATTCATGCCCCAGGAACCGTTTTTGTTTTCCACCACCCTCAGAGACAATATTCTTATGGGGCGGGACATGGCAGATGCCGATCTGGAAAAGGTAATCCGAATCTGTGATCTTTCAGATACCATCGATGCCATGTCCCGGGGACTGGAAACCCTTGTGGGGGAACGGGGAGTGACGTTGTCCGGAGGCCAGAAACAGCGGCTGGCCCTGGCCCGGGCCCTGGTGGAGGACAAACCCGTGCTGATCCTGGACGACCCGGTGAGCCAGCTGGACACCCAGACCGCCCGGCGGGTGATCCACGGTATCCACGGCCTTACAGCGGATCGCACCTGCATCATTATCTCGCACCGGCTGTCCGCGCTGTCCGCCTGCAACACCATCCATATCCTGGAAAACGGCCGGATTCAGGCAAGCGGCTCCCATGTCCGGCTGCTTGAAACCAGCCGGTACTACCGGCATGCATTTGATGTGCAGCAGTTTGAGGAGATTCGATGACACGGGAAGAAAAAGAAACCCGTCTCGCAGACCGGGTCCTGGCCAAAGCACTGTGGCCCTATATCCGGCCCTATGCCTGGATGCTGGTGGTGTCCACCCTGCTGGTGTTTGCCGGTATTTTTTTTGAGCTGTCCATCCCGCTGCTCATCCAGAAAGGCCTGGACGGGTTTATCCTCCAGTCCGGCCAGGATGCAAAAGAGGCCTTGTTTCTGGGTCTGCACATGGAAGACTTCAGGTCGTTCGGTCTTTTTTTCAGCCTGATGATCCTGGCCGCATTTGTCATCGATTTCGGTCAGACCCTGTTTCTGGAATACAGTGGCCAGAAAATTATTCTGAACCTGCGATGGAAACTGTTCTCCCACATGACCGGCCTGCCCGTGGCCTATTATGACAAAAATGCCTCGGGCCGGCTGGTGGCAAGAGTGGCCGGGGACATCGAAAACATGAACGAGATGTTCACCAGTGTGCTGGTGTTCATCTTCAAGGACCTGGTGCTCATGGCAGCCATTTTTGTCATGCTGGCACGGCTCAATGCCGGACTGACTTTTTATCTGTTTTTGCTGGTGCCGGTGATCCTGGTGAGTGTGGCCGGATTTTCCCGGCGGGTGCGCAGCGTATTCCGGACCATCCGACAGAAAATCGGGGAGATCAACCACAGCTTTTCCGAAGGCATCTCCGGCATCCGGGCCATCCAGACCACTGGCAGCGCATCCGTGTTTATCAAACGGTTCCGGCATCTCAACGCGGCCCATTATGACGCAACCATGCACCAGATAAAGACGTTTGCCGTGTTCATGCCCTTTATCGGGTTGTTGGGCATTGTCAGCACGGCCGTCATTCTGTGGGCCGGCGGTCTCAAGGTCACAGCCCATGAGATGACCATCGGCGAACTGGTGGCGTTTCTCACCTATATGAAACTGTTTTTCAGGCCGTTGCGGGAGCTGTCGGAAAAATTCAACCTGCTCCAGAATGCCCTGGCATCGGCGGAACGGATCATCACGGTCCTGGAACATCCCGGGGACCGCCAGCGTCTGACACCCCGACGAATCCGGCTGGACAATATCGGCAGCCTGACTTTCGAGCATGTGGATTTTTCCTATGACAACGAAACACCGGTGCTCAAAGATATCGGGTTTTCACTGGAAAAAGGCGAATCCATCGGCATCGTGGGCCAGACCGGATCCGGCAAAACCTCCATCATCAACCTGGTCACCGGGTTCTACCGGCCGAATGCCGGCCGTATCCGGATCAACGGACACCCCCAGGAATCCATCAACACCATGGATATCCGGCAGAAAACCGCCCTGGTCATGCAGGATCCCATCCTGTTTTCCGGCACCGTGAAAGACAATATCTGCCCGCCGGAAAACCCCCTGGACGGCCCTGCCCTGAAAAAGGTGCTGGAACAGGCCAACTGCCAATTTCTGTATGACAAGTTCAACGGACCGGAAACTAGGCTCAAAGAAGGAGGCCGTCCCCTTTCCGCCGGAGAAAAGCAGCTGGTGTGCATTGCCCGGGCTTTTGCCTGCAACCCGGACCTGATCATTTTCGACGAGGCCACCTCCTACATGGATTCCGGGTCGGAGCAGGCGGTCCACGATGCCATGAACCGGCTCATGCACGGCCGCCTGTCCATCATTATCGCGCACCGGCTGTCCACCATCCGGCACTGCGGCCATATTCTGCTGCTCCGAAACGGCCGGATCCGGGAGCATGGCAGCCATCAGACCCTGGTAAAGACCCGGGGGGAATATTTTCATCTGCTGGAAAAAGAAAAGATGTGAGGCCGGTCAGGGCTTTCCCAGAATTTTGCGGAGAATCACCTTGGTGATCATATAGGTGGGTTTGATGCCTTCAGTACCCATGGCGCCGGCTGCCAGGGTGTTGCCGGTTTCCAGGGGGTTGTCCGATGCGTAATAGGCATACCGGGTCCGGATGTTCCGGGGAATATTCTGCTTGATAATGGCGGCATTGATGGCTTTCTGATAATATCCCCCCTCCATCTCCAGTCCCACGGCATGCCATTCGGATTGAAACATTTCCAGAATATCCCGGTTCTGCAGACTGGTGCCGAGCACCGTGGCCATGGGTCCTGTAAATACCCGGATATCGCCGTCAAAGTCCTCGGGCGCCAGGTCGTTGTCCACAATGTAGTTATCGGATGATCCCTCGCACACATGGGCGGTGGCCAGCATGATCTCCCCCTTGGTGCCGGGAAGGATGCCGGCTTTGCCCATAATGGAGATCGAGCCGATAATCATGGGATGGTCACCTTCAGGACCCGTCATGGGCTTGAGCAGCTGCTCCATCAACTCAAAGGCCTGGACCCCGAAAGCATAATCCATGACCAGCAGCACGGGGGCCTCTGTTTCAATCCGTTGAGGATCGATCTCCAGGCCGGGGTGAAAATCCAGAGACTGAATTTGTCGGGTGTCGATCACCTGGCAGTGAATATTGGTGCCCGAGGTATCCTTGATAAAGGTCCAGCCATGTTGCGCCGCAAAGCGCGTCACCCTGTCCGGATCATCCTTGATCTGTGAAATATATTCATAGAGATCCATGTCTTTGGCCCTGCCTGAGATACCGCCCATTGCTGCACAGCCATAAATCAGATTGGTGACACTGTGAAGATTGGAACTGATCACATGAAGGGGCCGGCCGTGAAGATCCAGTTCCCTGAGGGTGTCTTTGATCTGTGTCGCCCATATCCTGCCATATTTCTGATGGCCGATGATTTTCATCAACGACGGGGTCAGATAAATTGTCAGGGCATCGTCCCTGGACCGATGCTCCTTTTCAATGCGTTTGACCAGATGGTAGATGATAAAAAAAAGACCGCTGTTGCTGTTGTGTTCCTGTTTGTTTTTTTCAAAATACTCGTAGAACTGCCGGGTTTCAATGTAGGGTCTTCCCAGAATGATACTCAGATTCCAGATCGCGGAATCCAGCTGGCCCGCATCGAATTCCTCCAGTCCTTCACACGCCTTTTCCAGTTCGATCCATTCGCTTCTGGGATTCCCGTATTCATCCATCAGCCGGCGATGCAGCTTTTTGGCCTCATTGTTCATAAACGTCATGTGGGTGATGATATCATAGATTTCGCTGGTTCCCCTGGATATGATGAAACAGAACTCTCTGGGACTGATGCGGTATGTGGTTCTGCGACGTTTCAGGGAGGTCACCGTCTCGAACGGATTTTCATCGAACTGCTCTTCATCGGTCATGATCACTTTGGTGGCCGATTCAATGCCTTTGGGCAACCGGTCAAAAACATATTCAAGTCCCTTGATCTCCACGACCCGGGGATCGTTCATGGTGCCGTAAATTTCAGGACTCAACTCCTTCAGGCTGCTTTCCAGGGCCTCCCCGAAATTGCCGGACATCCGGTATCCGCCCCGGACAGCCATGGCATCGGTCAGGATTTTGAACTCTCGAATCGCCAGCCGGGCAAGCTGGGATCTGGTCAATTCCTGCATCCTTTCCCCTTTATCCTTTGGCAATCAATGCTTTCATAATATGATTGACCATGGCCGGGTTTTCCTTGAGCCGGCGGGTGGAATAACCGAACCAGTGTTCGCCGAACGGCACATACACCCGCACCTTGTGACCGGCATCCGCCAGGCTCTGCCGCTGTTTGGGTGTCACACCGTACAGCATCTGGAACTCATAGCGGTCCCTGGGGATATTGTGTTTGTCAATTAAATTCAATGCGCCATCGATCAGGGGTTTGTCATGGGTGGCAATGCCCGGATAAATACCGTTCTGAAACATGAATTCCAGATCTTCCAGGTAATGCGCATTGATTTCTTCGTATTTTTTGTATGCAATCGACGGTGATTCCACATAGATCCCTTTGCACAGCCGGAAATTCAAATCCGCCTGATCTGATTTCAGATCCAGCATGGCTTCGATATCGGAACGGGTCCGTTTCAGATATGCCTGGAGCACCAGTCCGACATTTTCAGGAAACTCGGCCTTGATCCGCCTGAAAATCGCAATGGTGTCATCCACCGTGGGTGAATTTTCCATGTCGATCCGGACAAAATTACCATGCCCGGCTGCTGCCTCAACGATATCCCGCATATAGTCGGAGCAGATCTGCTTGTCCAGAAGAAGACCGAACATGGTCGGCTTGATGGAATAATTCCCCTGGACTTTTGAGGCTTCCACCGTGTTGATCAGGTCGATGTACTGATCCCGGTTGTCTTTGGCCTGGTCCAGGTTTTCAATGAATTCACCCAGGATATCCAGGGTAACCAGCGTATTGTTCCGGTTCATCTCCAGGGATGCTTCCAGGGCCTCCGGGGTGGTTTTTCCGGCGATATACTGCTTTGAAAACTGCCAGACCAGCTTCTCCGGCATATGGGGAAGAATCTGACTGATAAGTTTATTTATCATGATGAGTAAACTCCTTATATTGGATTTTCAGACACATGCCCCCAATGGTTAAACCATTACAAAAAAAAGTCAAGGATTATTCATTTTTTTCCTGGTATTCGGATCACGTCTCCAGGCCGGTCGGGTCCGGCAACGGACAAATCGATATTCGACCGATTCAAACACCTGCCGATCTCGGCCAGGGCTTTTTCCGGCCGGTTGTTTTCCTCACTCAAGTGAGCCAGGATGACATGGTGCAGATTTTCATGGTGCAGTTCAGCCAGAAGGGTGCCGGCATCACTATTGGACAGATGGCCGGTGCGCGATTGGATCCGCTGCTTCAGATGCCAGGGATAAGACCCGTTGATGAGCATCTCCGGATCATGATTGGATTCCAGATAAAGAACAGCGGAACCGGACAGATGGGTCCGCACCAGGTTGGTCACCACCCCCAGATCCGTGGCGATGCCGATTTTACTTTGCTGCCAGGTCACTGTCAGGCCGGCCGGATCGGACGCATCATGGGAAATGGAAAAAGGATTCACAGTCAAATCCTGTATCTCAAAACGGTTCCCGCAATCAAAATAGGTAAGCGCCGATATATGCCCCAGTCCGGTGCAGGCCTGGTGGGTGGCGGAAGAGATATAAACCGGAATATTGAATCGCCGGCTCAGGACTCCGGCGCCCCGGACATGATCGATATGTTCATGGGTAATGACAATGGCGGACAGAGCTGCGGGGTCCTGACCCACCGCAGTCATCCGTCGCTGAAGCTCCACACCGGACAGGCCGGCATCCACCAGGATGGCGGTATCCGGCGTGGAGACCAGCAATGCATTTCCTTTGCTGCCGGAAACCAGCGGACAGACACAAAAACAATTATTCTTTTTCATCCGCCTTGGCAGCTTTGTAGCTGAGCTTGATTTTTCCATCCCGGGTGATATCCAGGACCTTGACCCGGATCACATCACCTTCCTTGACCACATCCGTGACTTTTTTGACCCGGTAGTCAGCCAGTTCGGAGATATGAACCAGTCCATCGGTGCCGGATTTGATATTTACAAACGCACCGAAGTCCGTGATTTTCACCACCTTGCCTTCATAGATGGTTCCGATTTCCGGATCCAGAGCAATATCGGACACCATGGCCAACGCCCGTTCCGCATCCTCCTGATTTTCTCCGGCGATCTTCACAAGCCCAGAATCATCCACCTCAATGACCGTATTGGTATCCGCCTGAAGGCCCCGGATGATCTTGCCGCCAGGGCCGATGATATCCCTGATCTTGTCCGGATTGATGGTGATGCTCAAAATTTTGGGCGCATGGGGGGATATATCATCCCGGTACCGGTTGATGGTTTTCAACATCTCTCCCAGAATATGAAGACGTCCCGCTCTGGCCTGAATCAGGGCCTTTTCCATAACATCTCTGGACAGTTCCTTGATCTTGATATCCATCTGCAGGGCCGTGATACCGGCTTCAGGACCGGCCACCTTGAAATCCATATCTCCGAAATGGTCTTCATCTCCCAGAATATCCGACAGGATCACCGTGTTGTCCCCGTCTTTGATCAGTCCCATGGCAATACCGGAAACAGGGGCCTTGATGGGCACCCCGCCATCCATGAGTGCCAGACATCCGGCGCACACCGTGCCCATGGAAGATGACCCGTTGGATTCCATCACCTCACCCACCAGACGAATCGTGTACTCGAATTCTTCAGGCGAAGGCAAAATCTGCTCGATGGCCCGGGTGGCCAGATTGCCGTGGCCGATATCCCGGCGGCTGGGTCCACCGGCCCGTTTCACCTCTCCCACGGAATACGGCGGAAAATTATAATGAAGCATAAAGGCCCGGGTTTCATTCCCGGCCAGCGTTTCCACCCGCTGCTCATCCGGTCCGGACCCCAGGGTCATGACTCCGAGGACCTGGGTTTCC
Organism: Desulfotignum sp.; assembly: GCA_011389555.1. GTDB lineage: Bacteria > Desulfobacterota > Desulfobacteria > Desulfobacterales > Desulfobacteraceae > Desulfotignum. Next base: position 12,567 of record JAABUD010000265.1, read on the forward strand.
CCCCGGGTGAACAAGGCACTGCCATGGGGTCTTTTGAGCATACCCACCTCACAGGTGATGGACCGGATTTCATCAAAGGCCCGGCCATCGATCCGGTGGTTCCGGGTCAGGGTGATCTCCCGGCTGACTTGTTTGACGGCTTTACTGAACGCTTCCTTGATCTCTTTGACGTGTTCCGGATGGGTTTCACTGAAGTGTGCCACCACCTCATCTTTGAATTCACTCAACGCTTTCTGGCGGTCCACCTTGGTCTTGATCTGGACCCGATCGACAATCCCTTGTTTCGCAAAATCCGCTACACTGGCCGCCAGTTCCGGATCACGCGCCGGAGGAACAAACAGCCTTTTCTCTTTGCCCACGCTGTCTTTCAGTTCTTTCTGCAGATCGATGATGGGCTGCATGGCCTCATGCCCGAAATAAATGGCATCCAGCATATCCTGTTCCGACACGGTACTGGCGCCGGCCTCCACCATGACCACGCCGGTTCTGGATCCTGCCACCGTCAGATCGATATCGCTTTCCTCCATCTGCGCCAGGGTCGGATTGGCCACCAGTTGTCCGTCGATCCGGCCCACTTTGATGCCTGCAATGGGGCCGTCGAACGGGATATCGGAAAGTTCCAGGGCCGCAGAAGCCCCCACCAGGGCCAGAATGCCGGGATCACAGGTTTTATCGGTTGACAGCACTGTGGCAATGACCTGTGTTTCAAAATTATACCCCTCTTCAAACAACGGCCGGATCGGTCGGTCGATCTGTCTGGCCCGCAGGGTTTCATCCTCGGAAGGCCGGCCGATCTCCCGCCGGAAATAGTTGCCCGGAATCCGGCCTGCCGCATAAATTCTTTCCTGATACTCCACGGTCAGGGGCAGAAAACTCACATCCTCTTTGGGATTTTTCGCGGACACGGCCGTCACCAGTACCACGGTTTCTCCCAGCTGCACCACCACGGCACCGGGGGCCTGTTTGGCCATTTTGCCGGTACTGATGGAAAATTCCCTGCCGCCGATTGTCGCTGTTACTGTTTTTTCCATGATTTCTCCTCCATAATAAATAAAGGGCGGAAATCCTTTCAAAACACTCAAAACAATAACCCCGCATGTGTATCATCCAACAGGTCGCTGGATGGCACAGATGCGAACTTATTTATTCGTGTTTTCAAGAATTGCCGCCCGGTTGTTTGCAACAGCCCGGTTGTTGACCTGAACGCAGTCAAAAACCGGGCTGAGGTCATCTTATCTTCTGAGTCCCAGTCTTTCTATCAAAGACCGATACCGGTTGATATCTTTTTTCTTGACATAATCCAGCAGGCTTCTGCGCCGGCCGACCAGAATCAGCAATCCCCGCCGGGAATGATGATCCTTTTTATGAACTTTCAAATGTTCGGTCAGATAGCTGATGCGGTGAGTCAGAATCGCTATCTGCACCTCGGGAGACCCGGTATCCGAGTCATGAAGCTTGAACTGCTCAATCATTTCTTCTTTGTTTTCTGCTAATAAAACCACGGTATGACTCCTTTGTCTGGAATAAATAAATTCGGGCATTCATTTGACCGGTATTACACCGTTACCGGGGCATCCGATATTCCATTCAGACGATCCCGATGTTTCTGCCAAATGGCCGCTGCTGAAACCCGCCACATTTTTTACCTGTAAGGGGGCAGATCTTTCTATCATTTACCTGTTGAAAACGCAACAATAATTATATTCTGCCCTGTCTACATCCGCTTCTATCACGGCAATGAGCCGACCCGCCGCATCCATGACCCGGACAGGGGTCTGTGCCGGCAATGGTTCAACCCGACAGAAACGGACATCCGGGTCAGACAGTTTTTTCCCATGGCCGATCTTTTCCGCCACCCGGTCATCCACCTGTATGCCGGGCAGAAATGACAGGCAGTCTGCCATGGGAATCACCGCGCGGTCCGGGGGCAGACCGGGCAACGCTTCCAGTTCATACGCCTGGCCCAGCATGAAATGACTGACACCGGTCCGGCACAATCCTGATAGATGTGCGCCGCATCCCAGCTGCTTTCCCATGTCATGGGCCAGGCTTCGGATATAGGTTCCCCCGGAGCAATGGATGTCCAGTTCAATTTCCGGCAGTTCCATGTCAATCACCCGGATGGAAAAAATCTCAATGGGCCGGGCGGGTTTCTGGATCATTTTTCCCTGCCGGGCCAGTTTATACAAAGGCTGACCCCGGTGTTTCAACGCTGAAAAACTGGGCGCCACCTGTTTCTGCTTTCCTTTGAATCCGGCCACGGCATGTTGAACCTGTTCCGGTTCAATGGCTGCCAGAATTCGGGAATCTGCTTGATGGATCATCTGCCCGGTCCGGTCATAGGTATCGGTTTCAACCCCCAGGGTCACTGTGGCTTTGTACCGCTTGGCACCCCCCAGAAAAAATCGGGACAAACGGGTCGCCTGGCCGAAAGCGACCGGTAAAAGGCCCGTGGCAAAAGGATCCAGCGTTCCCGTGTGTCCGGCTTTTTTCGCCTGGAATATCTGTTTGACATGACTGACGACCCGGGCGGATGACACCCCTTCCGGCTTGTTGATCAGCACCATACCGTTTTTCATCAATACCGCCGCTTTTTGAGACCCAAAGATGCCTACTCAGATTCTTTGCTGCCGGGTGTTGGATCTTCGGGCAGATCCTTGACCACTGAATCGATCAGGGCATCCATTCGGGCGGCTTCGTCAAACGAATCATCGTGGAAAAACCGCAGTTCCGGCATATACTTCAGACCCAGCTGGGGAGCGATCTGTTTTTTGATAAACCCTTTGGAATTTTTAAAACCGGCCAGCACGGCCGCGATCCGGTTTTTGTCTCCGAAAACCGTCACATAGACACTGGCCAGCCTCAGGTCCGAAGTCATCTTGACCCGGGAGACTGTGGCCATCTCGATTCTGGGGTCACTGATTTTTTTGGTCAACAGCTCGGTTATGGCCTGCTGGATCTTCATACTGATCCGTTCAGCCCGGGTATACGGTTTCATCATTTCTCTTTCTTGGGCGTATATTTTCTTTCTTCCACTTCATAGCACTCGATGATATCGCCCATCTTGATATCATTGTATTTGGCCAGGCCGATACCGCATTCATATCCCTGATCCACTTCCTTGACATCGTCCTTGAAACGCCGCAGAGAGGACAGCTGGGTATCGCACTTGATCACCCCTTCCCTGAGCAGCCGTATCTTCTTACCCCGGACCACCTTGCCTTCGGCAATGTGACACCCGGCAATGGTGCCGATTTTGGGTACCACAAAGGTGTCCCGCACCTCGGCCCGGCCGACGATGATTTCATGGAAGGTGGAAGGCATCAACCCGTCCAGGGCCGCTTTGATATCATTGATCACATCATAGATGATATCATAGAACCGCATGTCCACATTTTCGTCCTTGGCCATTTTCCGGATCTGCGGTGTGGGCCGGACATTGAACCCGATGATGATGGCATCCGACACACTGGCCAGTCCCACATCCGATTCGTTGATGGTACCGACTCCGGAGTGAATAATCTTGATATCCACTTCCTCTTTGGCCAGATCCTTGAGGGAATCGTTCAACGCTTCGATAGACCCCTGGACATCCGCCTTGACGATCAGTTTCAACTCTTTGATTTCCTCGGATCCCAGGTTCTCGAACATTTTTTCCAGGTTGGCCCGGCTCTTTTTGGCCAGCTCCTTGGCCCGCTGTTTCTGCATGCGGTGACTGGCGATCTGCTTGGCATCCTTGTCTGACGCCACGGCCACAAATTCGTCTCCGGCATCCGGTACCCCGGTCAACCCCACAATTTCCGCCGGCGTTGAGGGGCCGGCCTCTTCGATGCGGTTGCCCAGATCATCGATCATGGCCCGGATTCTACCGGAGTGCAGCCCGCACACAATGGCATCCCCGTCCCGCAGGGTACCCTGCTTCACCAGCACCGTGGCCACGGCCCCCCGGCCGGTATCCAGGCGGGATTCCACCACATACCCGCTGGCCTGTCGATCCGGATTGGCCTTGAGTTCCAGGACTTCGGACTGAAGCAGGACCATCTCGAGCAGGTCATCGATCCCGTCACTGGATTTGGCAGACACCTTGACAAAAATCACGTCCCCGCCCCAGTCTTCCGCCAACAGCCCCATTTCAGCCAGCTCCCGCATAATCCGGTCCGGATCCGCGCCGGGTTTGTCCATTTTGTTCACTGCCACCACCACCGGCACGCCGGCGGCTTTGGAATGGTTGATGGCCTCGACGGTCTGCGGCATGACCCCGTCATCCGCCGCCACCACCAGGATGACGATATCCGTGACCTGGGCCCCTCGGGACCGCATGGCGGTAAATGCGGCATGGCCCGGGGTGTCCAGAAAAGTGATCCGTCCACCGTTGGGGGTTTCCACATTGTAGGCGCCAATATGCTGGGTGATGCCGCCCGCCTCTCCACTGGTGATTTTGGATTTTCTGATGACATCCAGCAGCGAGGTCTTTCCATGGTCCACATGTCCCATGATCGTGACCACGGGCGGGCTTTTGATCATACGGCCATCATCTTCGGTTTCAGTTTCGACCTGAAGCAGGACTTCTTCTTCAAAACTGGCTCTTTCCACTTCAAAGTCAAATTCCGCCGCCACCAGTGTCGCGGTTTCATAATCGATGGTCTGATTGACCGTGGCCATCACACCCATGGTCATGAGTTTGGCAATCATCTCATTGGCCTTGATTCCCATCCGTTTGGCCAGTTCCGCCAGCTCGATGGCCTCATCCACCTTGATCCGCCGCTTGATCGCTTTGGGGGTGGTAATCTGGGTTTTCTGGAACCCTCCTTTTTTGGCCCGGTTGTCTTTTTTGCCCCGTTTCTTTTTTCCACGGCCCCGGTACAGTTCTTCCCCTTCCACCACGGATTTCTTTTTGCGTTTCTTTTTTTTGCTGTCAAACGACGTATTCGCACCCTCATCCTTGCGACGATCTTTTTTTCTGAAACCCGGGTCCGGTTCCCCCGGAACAAAGGGCACTGCTGTATCCGGACCGTTTGAAACCGCAGGGGCTCTGTTGGATGCGGCCGGTTTACCCATTCGTTTTCGTTCCACACCCGTGTCCTTGTTTTCTTCTTCTTCTTCCGCCTTTGTTTTCCGGATATTTTCCAATACCAGCGGATCGGCTTTTTTCACGATTTTGGCCGGTGCGGATTTCTTTTTTTTCTTTTTCTTTTTGGACGATTTGGTCTCTTCCGCTTCGGGTGTTACGGATGCTTCCGGGGAAACATCGGTTTTTCGGGGTGCTGCCTCTGACTGTTTTGCTTGTTTATCCGGCGCAACCGTCGAAGATACCTCCAGGGCTTCCTTGTCTGTCCGTCTGTTTTCTTCGGCCCCTGGCGACCGCTTTTCCGCTTCTTCCCGGTCATCCGATACGTCCGATGCGGGTACCTGATCCGAAACATCCGCCGGTTCTTGTTTTGCTTTTGTCTCCAGAGGCTCTGAGGAAGGTGCGGGTTTTGGCGTCAATGTTTCAGGGGGGGAAACCACTTTTGCCGGTTTGATGATTCGGGCAGGCTGGGATTTTTTCTTTTTTGCCGGTGATGTTTTCCGGGACTTCGACGTTTCAGGGGATTCCGGGGCAGTGGATGATTCTTCTGTGACAGGTCTTTTTTCAGCCGCCACCGGTGGGGCATCCGGTGAATCCAGGGCTGCTTTTTCACTGTCTGTGGTATCCTGGGCTGCCTGCGCTGCCGTTTCATCCGGCGCCGGCCCGCGCACCGGTCTGTCCTGTGATACTGCCTCCGGATCACGTGCACTTTTCTTTTTGCGCCGTCGTATTACCGAGGGCCGGACCTTGAGGTCTTCCTTTTGTCTGGACTTGCCGAACAAATTGGCTTTGATCTGTTTGACCGCACTGTCCTCCAGAGAACTCATGTGGCTCTTTGCGTCAATATCGAGCTCTTTGAGCTTATTGAGCAGTGCCCTGTTTGTCATGTTCAGATCTTTTGCCAATTCATATACTCTGAGTTTCGCCATACCTTGCCCCCAAGTAATCCTCTTTTAATGTTCTTTGTCCTTGCCTGCGGTGTTGCTGATTGGTGTATGCGATTTATGGTTTAGCCCCGTGGTCATCCGTTTGATCGGAATCGGTTTCTCCTGCCGGATCATCTATTGCAGTCTGTTCCTCTTCTTCCGGAACTTGTGCTGACATATCGGCTGCAACCTGTTCTTCTTCTTCCATCAAGCGTATTTTTGCCTGTGCAATGGTGGCTGCGGCATCCTCCATGGAACCCCCCATCACGGACGACAGTTCTTCCGGTGAGGTTTCCACGATATCCACCAAAGAGGCGTATCCGGACTTGAATAAAAGCTCTGCCATGGGCAGGCCGACATGATCCAGCTTCATCAGGCTCTCATATCCCAGCTTGACTTCCCGGCTGTATTCTTCTTCCGATGTCACTTCCAGATGCCATCCCGTGATTTCACATGCCAGAGACACATTCTGCCCGCCTTTGCCGATGGCAATGGACAGATATTCATCATTGACAATCACTTCCATGGATCGGTTGTCCTCATCGATGATCACACGGGATATTTCCGCAGGAGACAGGGCATTGCATACAAAACGGGCCACATCCGGACTCCATTGAACAATATCGATTTTTTCTCCCCGAAGCTCCTGGACAATATTCTGAACCCGGTTTCCTTTCATTCCCACGCAGGCTCCCACCGGATCCACATCGGAATCCGTGGATGACACGGCGATTTTGGCCCGGACACCCGGTACCCGGGCAGCGCCCTGAAGTGTCACAATGCCTTCGGCCACTTCCGGGACCTCGGTTTTGAACAGTTCCATCAAAAACTCGGGATGGGTTCGGGACAACACAATCTGTGCCCCTTTGGATTCCTCCAGAACGTCCAGCAAATACGCCCGGATTCGGTCTCCCCGTTTGTAATTTTCTCTGGGCATCTGTTCTCTGGGCCGCAGCACCGCTTCCGCCTGCCCGATATTGACAATGATGCTGCCCCGGTCAAACCGCTGGACAATACCGTTGATGATTTTCCCTTTTTTATGGATGAAATTTTCATACACGGCATTACGTTCCGCTTCTCTCATTTTCTGAATAATCACCTGTTTGGCGGACTGGGCCGCGATGCGGCCGAACTCTTCGGTGTCGATCCGGATGCCCAGACTGTCTCCGATCTCGCACTCGGAATCAAATTCATATCCCTGTTCCATGGTCAGTTCATTGTCCGGAAATTCCACCTCTTCCACCACTTCCTTAAAATGGAACACTTCGACATCACCGGTTTTGCCATCATAATGCACCTCGATATCCGCGCGGGGTCCCAGTTTTTTTCTGGCTGCGGAGACAATGGCTTCCTTGAGGGTATTAATCAACACCTCGGGGTCAATGCCTTTTTCACGGCTGACCTGATCGATCACTCTTTTAATGTCTGAGATAAGCATGGTTACGCGTTCTCCATTTTACCGGCCTGCAAGGTTTGCCTTGGAAATCTGCAGATCCGGGATTTCTACCCGTTCTTCATCCACCTCGATAACGACTGCGTCTTCACGTATTTGTTCAAGTATGCCGGTAAATTTCTTTTTTCCATGGATGGATGCCCTGGTTTCGATTTTAATCTGACTGCCCTTGAACCGGTGAAAATCCTGTTTTTTCTTCAATGGCCGGTGGGGTCCCGGAGATGATATTTCCAGACGGTAACCGCCCATGTCCGGAAGATGAATCTCCAGCAGATCCCCCAATTGGCGGCTGATGTCCGCGCACTCACCCAGGGTGATGCCACCGGGCTTGTCCGCATAGACCCGAATGATGGTCTGACGATTCCAGGTGGCAATCTCCACATGAACCAGTTCAAATCCTTCTCCCTGGCACAACTCTTCTGCCACCTGCGTAATCAGGCTCACGTGCTGTTTATTTTTCTGACTCACGTCCATTGTCCAATATGTACCTGAACCCCTTTGTTTAAAATACAAAAACGGGCAGATGCCCGTTCCTGTTCAACATTCAACTGAATCTTCGCCTTTGCCGACTCGGCTCAGATCATACTCTTTTCATTACCATCACTGGAACCCGTCTGCCAGCCACCACCTTTTATAAAAAAAAGATGGAGCGGGCAACGAGACTCGAACTCGCGACATCAAGCTTGGGAAGCTTGCACTCTACCACCTGAGTTATACCCGCATCAACCGCATTTTATAACAATATCGGTTTCTTTTGTCAACACCCCTTTTCCTTATTCAGGCAGATCCGCATGAAACGCGGTCACCAGACGGCTGGAAATGGCAGCATGAAGTTTGCGGACATGTTTTTCCGTCAGGGTCTTGTTTTCAGACCGATACACGATCCGAAACGACAAGGACTTTTTTCCTTCGGCCAGGGGACTGCCTTCAAACAGGTCGAACAGATACATCTCTTCCACCAGAAATTCTTTTTCCGCAATGGCTGTCATTTCCCCGAGAACATCACCCACCGGAATCTGCCGGTCCACGATCAATGTCACGTCCTGGGAAATGGAAGGATATTTCGGCAGGGGTCTGGCCTGTATCTGATCCGGCATATGAGACATCACCGCCGACAGATCCAGTTCAAACGCATACGCATCCTGTTTGAGTCCGAAACTTTTCAACACCGGACGACTGAGTTTCCCCAGCACACCGATATCTCCCTGTTTATGAATCTTTGCACCGTAACCGGGTTCAAAATAGGGGCACGCCGCCTCATCCAGCCGGGTAAAGATGCCCCCATGAATCCCCAGCCCTTCCAGCAGATCTTCCACCATCCCTTTGAGATCGAAAAAATCCATGGGCTGTTTTTTGGTGTACCAGGTTTGCCGTGTCCGGTTGCCGGTAATCAGTCCGGACAGCATTTCCACTTCGTCGGGCAGCGCATTGGGGTCGGTGTCGAAAAAGGTCTTTCCGATTTCAAACAATTGCAGCGTCTCGGTCTGCTGGGATGTGTTTTTGCGCATATTCTCCAGCAGCCCCGGCAACAGGGACGTTCTGAGCACGGACATCTGATCGGAAAGCGGGTTCAGAATCTGTACCACCTTCCGCCGGGGATCGTTTTCCGACAACCGCAGCCGGTCACAGAAATCTTTGGCAATGAAATTGTAATTAATGGCTTCAGAAAACGACAGGCCGTTGAGAATATTGCGAACCGCCCGGCGGGTCAGGATCACCGGATTCAAGGGGCGGCCCCTGGCCGGCACCGGCGGATAGGTGGTGTTGATCCGGTTGTATCCCCATAACCTTGCGACTTCTTCAGACAGGTCTTCCGGCCGGGTGACATCCACGCGAAAGGTAGGAACCGAAACCATCAGACGGCCATTCCCGGACGACTGCACCCTGAATTCCACTGATTCCAGGATCCGGGAAATCTCCCGGGGGGCCAGATCGGTCCCCAGACGAATGTTCATGGCATCTGGATCCAGTTCAATGCAGGCCGGTACCACCGGCTCCGGACAGGCATCGATGATGCCCTTTGCCATGGCCGCATCCCCCAGATCTGCCATCAGGGTCATGGCCCGCTGGAGCGCATACACCGTGCCATCGGGATCCACGCCCCGTTCAAACCGGTGGGACGCATCCGTGGCGATACCGGTCCGTTTGGCGGTCCGGCGGATGGAAACGGGATTGAAACATGCGCTTTCAATCAACACCCGGGTGGTGTTTGAATCGATTTCCGAGTTCTCACCACCCATGACCCCGGCCAGGGCTACCGGTCGCTGCCCGTCACAGATCATGAGCATCTCCGGATCCAGGCGGTGCACTTTGCTGTCCAGGGTGGTGAAGTCCATCCCGCTTCCCGCTTTTCGGATTTCGATACGACCGTCCGCCAGATGATCGTAGTCAAAGGCGTGCAGCGGCTGCCCGGTTTCCAGCATCACGAAATTGGTCACATCCACCACATTGTTGATGGACGTCAGTCCCACGGATTCCAGACGGCGCCGCAGCCAGAAAGGGGACGGCCCCACCGTCACATCAAACAAAAGACCGGCACTGTATCGGGGGCACAGGTCCGGATCCTTGATCTCCACCTGTGCATGATCCTGAATGGATGTGCCGCTCAGCCGCTGCCGGGGCACTGTCACATCCGGCTTGACCACCTTCTGGTACGGCTCGACAAAAGCCCCTGCTTCTCTGGCAACCCCCATCACGCTGAGGCAGTCGGGACGGTTGGGCGTCAAATCGATTTCAAACACGGTATCGGCAACATCCAGGGCCTGGTTCAAGGGCGTACCCGGCACATACGCGCCGGACAGATCCATGATGCCGGCAGCATCGGTATCCAGACGAAGCTCGGCCCCTGAACAGAGCATGCCTTCCGACACCTCGCCCCGAAGCTTGCTTTTTTTGATTTTGACATCTCCGGGAAGGATCACGCCCGGCAATGCACAGGCGGAATACATACCCGGCCGGACATTGGGTGCGCCGCAGACAATCCGAGCCGGGGTGTCGTTTCCGGTATCCACCACACAGCAGCTCAATTTATCCGCACCCGGATGTTTTTTGACTTCCAGGACTTTGGCCACCACGATATCCTGAAGATACGCATACAGACTTTCAATCGCATCCACTTCAAGGCCGGCCATGGTCAGTTTCGAAGCGATCTCTTCGGGTTCAAGATCCAGATCAATATATTCTTTTATCCAGCTCAGCGTGACTTTCATAATTAAAACTGCCCTAAAAAACGCATATCGTTCTCAAAATATTTGCGGATATCATCAATGCCGTATTTGAGCATGGCCATCCGTTCAATACCGACACCGAATGCAAACCCGGTATATTTGTCCGTATCATACCCCACATTTTCAAACACGGCCGGATGAACCATACCGGACCCCAGCACTTCCAGCCACCCGGTTTTCGAACATACCCGGCAGCCTTTTCCCTTGCATATCACACACTGGATATCCACTTCCGCGCTGGGCTCGGTGAACGGGAAATAACTGGGCCTGAACCGCAATGCGGTCTGACGGTCGAAAAACTGATGAACGAATGTGGTCAACACCCCTTTCAAATCACCGAACGATATCTGTTCATCCACCATCAGTCCTTCGATCTGGTGGAACATGGGGGTGTGGGTCAAATCAGAGTCACAACGAAACACTTTGCCGGCGGATATGATCCGGACCGGGGGCTGTGTTTTTTCCATGGTCCGGGGCTGAGACGGGGAAGTATGGGTCCGCAACACGATGTTGTCCGACACATAAAAAGTATCCTGCATGTCCCTGGCCGGATGAAACTTTGGAATATTCAACGCTTCGAAGTTGTAATAATCGGTTTCCACTTCCGGGCCTTCTGCGATGTCGAATCCCAGCCGCATGAAAATGTCGCATATCTCATCCAGGACCCGGGTGATGGGATGAATGGCACCATACCCGCGCTTTCGACCCGGAAGGGTCACGTCAATGCCCGACCCCCGGCCTGTTTTGGCAGTCTGAATCCGGGACCGTGCCTGCTGGATCGATTTTTCCAGTTTCACTTTGAGCAGATTGGCGTTTTTTCCGGCATCCGGACGCTGGTCTTCGGGAAGAGAAGAGATTCCCCGCAGAAAAGCGGTGACAATTCCTTTTCGCCCCAGGTACCGGACAGAGACCATTTCAAGATCTTCCGCGGTTTCTGCAGACCGAACCTCTTCAAGTGCCTGGTTTTCTATTTCATGGATCTGATTTTGCAAAACGTTCCCCCTGATGGGCTTATTCAGTTCAGCCGGGCAGAGGCCTGGGAAGCCAGCTGGGAAAATCCGGCCGGATCTGACACAGCCAGATCGGCCAGCACTTTCCGATCCAGTTCACACCCTGCCAGCTTCAGGCCATGAATGAACCGGGAATAGGACAGGTCATTCATTCTGGCACCTGCATTGATTCTGACCACCCACAGTTTCCTGAAATCCCGTTTTTTTGCCCGCCGGTCCCGGTATGCATACATCAATGCCTTGTCAACCGAATCGGCTGCGGTTCTGAATAATTTGCTTCTCCCGCCCCGGTACCCTTTGGCCAGTTTCAGCACCTTGTTTCTGCGGCGCCGTGCTTTAAACCCTCTTTTCACTCTCATGGTATCAACACTCCTTAAAAATTCTAACAGTCAGTATGGCTTATGCCATGACCCCTTATCGAAAGGGCTCAGGCCGTTCGCATTCAGTATCAGCCATTGGGCAGCATCCGCCGGACCTGCTTCAGGTTCGATTCGTCAACCATCTGATCCAGACGAAGCAACCGTTTTCGCTTGGTGGTCTTTTTGGTCAATATATGGCTGGCATGGGATTTCCTGAACTTGTATTTCCCTGATCCGGTTTTTTTGAACCGTTTGGCTGCCGCTCGGGTGGTTTTGATTTTGGGCATTTTACATCTCCTTGTCCTAAATAAAGGCGTGGCTGTTACAGATTATTACCAAAAAAAAAAGACAGTGATGCATACGCCAATACGCGGTACACACCCCCATCCATCTTCATTATGGATTGATGTTCTTCTACAGGATGTCTAAAACAGGGACCCGTCTATTTCGGGGCAAGCAGCATGGTGATCACCCGGCCCTCGAATCGAGGCAGCTGTTCAACCACAGCAAACTCCGAGGTCAGATTCACCACTTTTTCCAGCACGGCATTGGCCTGTTCTTTGAGTACCACCTCACGCCCCCGGAATACCAGCGTGATCTTGACCTTGTCATTGTTGCCGATAAACTTTTCAATGTGCCGGGCCTTGGTCGCCAGATCGTGGTCATCCGTTTTCGGCCGGACTTTTATTTCCTTGATCTGTGTGGTTTTCTGCTTTTTTTTGGCTTCCTGTTTCTTCTTGGTCTGCTCGTATTTGAATTTTCCATGATCCATGATCTTGCAGACAGGTGGTTTGGCATCCGGAGAGACCTCCACCAGATCCAGGGTTTGCTCTTCAGCAATTCTCAAGGCTTCAGCCAGCGCCATAATGCCTATCTGTTCTCCATCAGCGCCGATGACACGCACCTCCGCAGCCCGGATTCCCTTGTTCACATTTGCCTGATCCTGTCGTCCTTGCTTAGATATTTTTCACCTCCTGCTAAAAATTCAATCCATTATTGTCGCACACAAACACCGTTATGATATTAAACAAGCATAACCTTGCCATTATAAAGATCCACTCAGCAAAATGCAATATTTATTTATTCATCCAACGGGTGTCGCTTTTTTCCGGTGTCGTTTTTTTCATTTCGGACATATTGTTCAAGCAGACTGTCTTTCCAGTACTGATTGTCTTTTTTATTGAAAAAATCATAAAAAAGATCAAGACTTTTTCTGCGGCAGACCCCTTTTTTTATCTGTATCCGGCAATTTTTATACAGCAGGGGCAACGATGACAGATCACAGCGTGTTCCCCCGCCCATGGGGTCCTCGAATGCATAAACAACCCGGGGTATGCCGGACAGGATAATTGCGCCAAAGCACATCAGGCACGGCTCCATGGTGCAATACAACGTGCATTTTTCCGGCAGGACCGGATACCGGCATGATTCAAGATGCCTCAGTGCCCGGATCTCCGCATGATCCACCTCGCTGATGATGGCGCGTTCACCCGCCAGCGGGATCGTCCCGCTCCGCCCCCCCCGGCTGATGATCCGATTTTCCTGAACGATCACACACCCAACGGGAAATTCCCCCTGCTCAAGGACAGCCGCCGCCTGTTCCAGAGCCATCCGCATAAAGAAGTCATCCCTGTCGGAATTGTCTGGTATCACGATCACCCACCGAATTCATTTTTGGTTTCTCGTTAATGTCCCTTTTTCCCGGCTTTCTTGCTTTTTTATAAAAATGATGTATTTTATACTATCTTGAAAAAACTGCAATATGGATTTTATGAAAGCGCTACCGAATAATATACCTGAAACCCCGCCGGATCCAAGCATCAGGGATTTGTTCCAGAAGCGGGAACAGGAGTTTCTGTCCCGCTTTGGCACACCGAGCTTGCAGGCCACCCGCCGGCTTTCTGAAACCACCGTCTGTAATATCCGGACTCCGTTTCAACTGGATCGGGACCGGATTGTTTATTCCAATTCTTTCCGGCGGCTCAAGTATAAAACGCAAGTTTTTCTTTCGCCTTTGGGAGATCATTACCGGACCCGGCTGACCCACACCCTTGAGGTGGCGGAGATTGCCAGAAATATCGCCCGGGCCATGCGCATGAACGAAGACCTGGCAGAAGCCGTGGCACTGGGCCACGATCTGGGACATACCCCGTTCGGACATGCCGGAGAAATTGCACTGACAGAAATCCATTCCCCGTATTTCACCCATTCCAATCAAAGCCTGAGGGTTGTGGACACCCTTGAAAACAAAGGACAGGGACTGAACCTGACCCGGGAAGTTCGAGACGGAATTCTCAAACACTCCAAAGGATTCGGCAACATCATCCCTGCCGTGCCCGGTGAGACCGCGGTCACGGTGGAAGGACGGATTGTCCGCATTGCCGATATCATGGCCTACCTGAACCACGACCTGGATGATGCCCTTCGCGGTAAAGTCATCACCATGGATGAAGTGCCTGACATCTGTCTGAAAAAACTGGGAAAATCCCATTCCGTCCGGGCCAGTACCATGATCGAGAACCTGGTGAGTCACAGTGGCCCGAAAAACGGACGGTTTGTTCTGGAACTTGGACAGGACGTTTTCAGTGCCATGACCCTCCTGAGAAAATGTCTCTACGAAAAGGTCTACCGCTCTCCCAGGGTGCACAATGAATTTTTCAAAGCCAAAAAAATCATTGAGGGGCTGTATCGCCATTTTATCCACCATCCGGATCATCTTCAGCTGGAACTTGAAAAAATGGAAATGGCTCCCTGGGAAGCGGACAAAAACAGTTTGAAACGATCGGTCTGTGACGTGATTGCCAGCATGACTGACCGGTATGCACTGGAAATCTATTCCAAACTGTTTCTACCCAATCCTCTGGTGTAACCGTTGGGTTGATGATGACACACCCTGATTTTTCTTTTCTGATACAGCTGTATGAAAACATGGATTCCGCTTACGACCGGGTGGCGGACCAGTATGGTTTCCTTTGTGACGGATGTTTGGACAACTGCTGCACCTCTTTGTTTTTCCATCACACTTTCATTGAGAAGGCCTTTCTGATTCAGGGTTTTTCAACAATGACCGACCCATGCAGAAAAGAGGTTCGAAATAAGGCCGACGACTATGTCAGACAGACCTTTGCCCGGGACACTGCCGGCCAGTCCCTGAAATTGATGTGCCCCCTCAATCACCGGGGGCGCTGTATCCTGTATTCTTACAGGCCCATGATCTGCCGGCTTCATGGATTGCCTCATGAATTGCACCCGCCCGGCCGCGGGGTGATCCGGGGACCGGGATGCGATGCCGGACATTTCGACACCCGCGCCTACATCCCTTTTGACCGAACCCCTTTTTATACGGAATTGGCAGCGCTGGAACGACAGTTCAGAGAACAGCAACATCTGACCGGTCGCCTCCGTCAGACCATCGCCCAGATGTTGCTCGACCCCGGTATCTGACCCCCCCGCACCTGACCCGTGTTGGGTGCCTCGCCGGACAAAAAGCGGTCCCGGCCCGAAATTGAAGCTACAGCACCCCCCGGGGCATGGGTGGCACGATATCACCGCCCAGCACGAAACCCCCATCCAGGCGGAGTACACTGCCGGTCAAATACGGGGCATCCTGAATCATGAACAGACAGGTCCTGACCACATCTTCGATGGTACCGGTCCGTCCGGCAAGAGTATGGTCCACCAGGGCCTGTTTTTCCGCCGGGGTGAGCACCTGTTCCCACCCCCTTGTCCCCTGGGCATGACGGGTCTCGAATATCCCCAGCATCAGTTCGTTCACCCGGACATTGGGGGCGCCCATGCGGGCCCAGGTTTCGGTGAGAGACTGAATCCCCTTGTTGGCTGCTGCATACCCGTCATTGAACACGAGTGCGCCCGGACCGGACCGGCCGGTAATAGCGGCCACGGAAGAAAGATTGATCACCACCGCGTCCTCAGATGCCTTGAGCAGGGAAAACATGGCATCAAACACCCAGCGCTTGGCTTTCAGGGTGGTTTCGATTTCCAGATCCCATTGTTCTTCCACATACGGCCCGTGGACCACGGGCCATCCGCCCCGCTCGATGTTGTTGACAAGAATATCCAGTTTACCGAAACGCTCCTGAATAAAGCGTGCGATCCGGGCCACCTGATCGATCCGGCGTAAATCCGCCGTCAGTATGTAATGTTCTGCACCGGTAGCGGCAAAATCCGCCTCCATCCGTTCAAACGAATCCTCCCAGTCATGCCGGATCAATATCAACCGGACTCCCTGTTCTGCCAGAGCCAGTCCGATGCCTTTTCCGATCCCTTTTACCGCTCCCGGCACCAATGCGATTTTATGGTTCAAATTCATTATATTTCCCGCAGATTACTGGTAAAAGTCATCCATGACAATGCCGAACAATTGATACCGCGCCCATTTCAACCCCAGGTCCAGCAACGTTTCATCACACGTGCAGATTTGATCCTTGATCGAGGCAGGCACGCCCAGCCCGTCCAGCAGGTTCCGACTGAAAATTCGTTGACGGAATTCATCCAGATCATACAAAGACAGATAAAACAGGTTTGACTGATCATCCGAGAGCGGGCCGGGGATCATACGATTTTTCAAACGGATCAGTTCCATGAGTTTGTCATTGTTCCGGTTATGCTGCGCCACATCCTGACCCGCCAGCCACTGACCGACGGTTTGGGTGCCTTGCATGTTGAATCCTTTGCAGTGGTCTTCCTGGATGAGGGCATAATATTCCCGGATTTCACCGGTCTGACGGCAACGGGAGATGGCCCGTGCCAAAGGATACAGACGACAGGATGCCGGCCGGTCCGGATAAACAGCGCATCCGGTCTGTGTTACAAACGGGCAGGCGTAACCGGTGGCCGGATTCAATGTCAGTGTCACCACGGGCAGGCCCGAAGCCGGACCGAAATGCCGGGCCGTATATGTCTGTAAAAATGCCGGGGACCGCATATTCAGATGATTTTTCAGCCGCAGCACATCATAGGGTGTCAAGGCCTGATTCAAATCCCGGCAGCAGTCATTGAAGCACATGTTGTCCGGCCCGCAGGCAAATGTCATTGAATCGCTCAAAAGAACCGGGGTCATATCCTGGGTCATGGTATCTCCTTGAATGTATATCACCCGAAACATATTTTTACCGGGGAGTCACTCTATCAGGAATTTGTATTTTTTACCACCGGGTTTGTTCATTTGGTTCCGTCTATATATAGTGGCACAAATTGGGTTGATCCGAATATATAGAGACGTCTGTGGAAACCGTACGCATTTGAAAAATATGATGCATCTTTTTTTAAAAAATCTTGACAAAAACCACATGCCGGTGCTATTGCCATAGCATTTGTTTGATATCTGTGTTTCTTCGGCTTATTCAAAAAAGGGATGCAGGGCTTCGAAAATATCAGGACAGGGAAGTGCCCCGGGTTCTGAATTTGATATAAAACATAGTTGCACAACGGTATTGTGCTTTTTTGATTAACTTAACGTATGGAGGTATTGTAAATGCCGACTTTTGTAATCTCGGAAAAATGTGACGGATGTAAAGGCGGAGACAAGACAGCATGTATGTACATCTGCCCGAATGATCTGATGGTTCTGGATACCAATGAAATGAAAGCCTATAACCAGGAACCGGATCAGTGCTGGGAATGTTATTCCTGTGTGAAAATCTGCCCGTCCCAGGCCATCGAAGTCAGAGGCTACAACGACTTTGTCCCCATGGGCGCATCCGTTGTTCCCATGCTGGGTACCGAAGATGTCATGTGGACCTGTAAGTTCAGAAACGGTGTGGTAAAACGGTTCAAGTTCCCCATCAGGACAACGCCTGAAGGAGAAGCCAATTCCTATGATGATCTCAAGGGAAAAGATCTGAATTCCGGCCTGCTTTCCACCCAGGAAGCAGACGGGTATGAATTCCCGACTCCCCAGGAACTGGCATAAATCAAACCGTTTACCCGAAAACAAAAAATTCTGACACTTATAATTTTGGAGGTATATAATGGCATTACCGAACAAACCGGTTGGAGAGCTCAAAGCAGTCAGGGACCCGGAAGTTGATAAAAGAGACGTTGATATTCTGATCGTCGGCGGTGGTATGGCTGCCTGCGGTACAGCGTTTGAAATCAAGAAATGGGCCGATGACGGCACCAAAATCCTGCTGTGCGACAAAGCGGCCCTGGAGAGATCCGGCGCGGTTGCCCAGGGGCTTTCCGCCATCAACACCTATATCGGTGAAAACAAGATTGAAGATTATGTGCGCATGGTCCGAAACGACCTGATGGGAATTGTCCGTGAAGACCTGATCTATGACCTGGGCCGTCACGTGGATGACTCGGTTCACCTGTTCGAAGAATGGGGTCTGCCTGTCTGGAAGAAAACCGACGACGGCAAGAACATGGACGGCAAAAAAGGGTTGAAACTCGGGACCCTGAAAGCCGGAGCCACCCCGGTCCGTACCGGTAAATGGCAGATCATGATCAATGGTGAATCCTACAAGAGAATCGTTGCTGAAGCCGGCAAAAAAGCCCTGGGTGAAGAAAACATTCTTGAAAGATGCTTCATTGTCGAACTGCTCAACGACAAGGAAGACCCCAACCGCATTGCCGGTGCCGTGGGTTTTTCCGTCCGGGAAAACAAAGTTTACATCATCAATGCAAAAGCCATTGTCAATGCATGTGGTGGTGCAGTGAACGTGTACCAGCCCCGCTCTGTCGGTGAGGGAAAAGGCCGTGCATGGTACCCGGTATGGAATGCCGGCTCCACCTACACCATGGCCCTGCGCGCCGGTGCCGAACTGTCCATGATGGAAAACCGGTTCACCCCGGCCCGTTTTAAAGATGGTTACGGCCCTGTGGGTGCCTGGTTTCTGCTGTTCAAGGCCCAGGCCGTCAACGGCTTAGGGGAGAATTTTGCAGCGTCGGATGAAGCCAAGGCGGAACTGGAAAAATATTCGCCCTACGGCACCGCAGCCGTGACCCCCACCTGTCTGCGTAACCATCTGATGATGAAAGAGTACAAAGAAGGCCGCGGGCCCATCATCATGAAAACCTCCGATGCCCTGGCAAAACTGGGTGAGACCATGAGCAAAAAAGAGCTCAAGCACCTGGAAGCCGAAGCATGGGAAGACTTCCTTGACATGTCCGTGGGCCAGGCAGGCCTGTGGTGTGCCACCAACACCGAGCCTGAGAAAAAAGACTCGGAAATCATGCCCACCGAACCGTACCTGCTGGGATCCCATTCCGGGTGCTGCGGTATCTGGTGCTCCGGTCCGGATGAAGACTGGGTTCCGGCGGACTACAAATGGGGCTACAACCGCATGACCACGGTTCGCGGTCTGTTCACCGCCGGTGACGGTGTGGGCTGCTCCGGCCACAAGTTCTCCTCGGGTTCCCATGCCGAAGGACGGATCGTTGCCAAATCCATGCTCCAGTACCTGAAAGCCGAAGGCGACAAGGTCACCGGATTCAAGGAAACCGATGAGGAACTGGTGGACTTCGTGTACAAACCGGTCAGAAATTTCCTGGACAACTGTGAATACACCACGGCCCAGGACATCAACCCCAACTACTGCAAACCCGCCGGCATGGCCCTGCGTCTCATGAAAATGACCAATGAGTACGGCGGCGGTATCGGCACCTATTACATGACTTCCGGAAAAAATCTGGAAATTCTCATGGACCTGTTTGAAATGTTCCGGGAAGACCTGGAAAAAATCGGTGCCGGGGACCTGCATGAACTGATGAGAGCCTGGGAAATCACCCATCGTCTCTACACGGTTCAGGCACACACCCGTCATATCCAGTTCCGTGAAGAATCCCGGTATCCGGGTTTCTATTACAGAGGGGATTTCATGGGTCAGAATGATGACGATTGGTTCTGCTTCACCAACTCTTCCTACAACAAAGAGACCAATGAATGGAGCCTCAAGAAAGTACCGTATGTCAAGATCATTGCCGACTAGTGTTGACATCTGATCTCACACATATGTGATTGGTATGACAATAACCTCCAGGTGCCGGCAAAACGGTGCCTGGGGGTTTTTTCAAATTCCGGGATCTGTTTGAAATTCCTGTTCCTGTCTCCTTTTTTGATTGTCCGCAAACCGAAATCAACCCTTGTCCAGGTTTGCAGACTGCCAAAACAGGAGAGAGGATGACAGTACACCGAATCCTGATTGGAATGATGACAACCTGGCATTGGCCATAAAAATTCAACCGAAATTTACATAAAACTTAAATGCACGGAGGGACAGCATGACAACAGATAATTCAGCCCCGGTCAGTGGAAGCATTATGGTGGTTGGTGGGGGGATCAGCGGCCTGACAACCGCCCTGGAAGCTGCTGAAGTGGGCTATGAGGTCTTCCTTGTGGAAAAGGAAGCATCCCTTGGTGGGAGAGTGTCTCAGTTGAAGCACTATTTTCCGAAACTCTGTCCGCCCACCTGCGGACTTGAAATCAACTACCGGCGGATCAAAGACAACAAACAGATCAACGTCTTCACCCTGTCGGAGGTCCAGAATGTGGCCGGCAGCCCCGGGGATTATACTGTAACAGTCAAAACCGCTCCCCGGTATGTCAATGAGAACTGCACCGCCTGCGGAGAATGTGCCAACGTCTGCGAAACCGAAATCTCCAATGAATTCAACTTTGGCATGGACCGGAGAAAAGCCGCCTACCTGCCCCACAACATGGCGTTTCCCATGCGCTATGTCATGGATCCATCCATGAGTACCGATGACCGTGACAAAGTCAAGGAAGCCTGTACATATGATGCCATCGACTTTGACATGGAAGAAAAAACCATGGATCTCAAAGTGGGCGCCATTGTCTGGAGCACCGGGTGGACGCCGTATGACGCGACCCGGATCGACAACTTAGGTTTTGGACGGTATCAGAACGTGATCACCAATATGATGCTGGAAAGGCTGGCCTCGTTGAACGGCCCCACCCAGGGAACCATCCTGCGGCCGTCCGATGACAAAGCACCCGAAACCATCGCGTTTGCCCAGTGCGCCGGATCCAGGGATGAAAATCACCTGCCCTACTGCTCTTATATCTGCTGCATGGCGTCTTTAAAACACGCCACCTATCTGCGGGAACAATACCCGGATGCAAAAATTTACATCTATTATATCGATTTGCGCACACCCGGTCTGAAGTATGAACGATTCTATGCAAAACTCAAGGAAGATAAAAATATCTTTTTTGTGAAGGGAAAAGTGGCTGAAGTCAGTGAAGAAGACGGCACCGGCAATATCAACCTGGTGGCCGAAGATACCATCTCCGGTGATAAAATCCGGCAGACGGTGGATCTTCTGGTTCTGGCCACGGGAATGCAGCCGACGGCCGCCGTTGACAAACCCGCCGCTGAATTGACTTTTGATGTGGACGGATTCATCGTCAACGACTTTTCAAAAGGCGGGATGTTCGCAGCAGGATGCGCCAACAAACCGGCCGATGTCGTCACATCCAACCAGAACGCTACCGGCATGGCCCTCAAAGCCATTCAGACCCTTGTAAGGAGGTAATACAAACCATGGATAAGAAATACGGCGTATATATCTGCACAGGTTGCGGAATCGGAGACACCCTGGATATGGAAGATCTGGTGGAGATTCCCGAGGAAGAAGGTTTGAACTGTACCACCCATCCTTTCCTGTGTTCCAAGGAAGGTGTGGCCCTCATCCAGAAAGATGTGGATGACGGCAAGGTGAATGCCATGGTGATCGGTGCCTGTTCCCGCCGGGTCAACTTTGATGTGTTCCGGTTCGACGATTGCATCGTGGAACGGGTCAATCTCAGAGAAGGCGTGGTATGGCCGCACTCGCGGGAGACCTACCCGGCCCTGACCGAAGAGCAGAAAGATGATGAAGAGCATTTTGACCGGATTCAGATGAAGGCGGAAGATTACATCCGGATGGGAATGATCCGCCTGGAAAAAGTAAAACTGCCAACCGCTTCCATACCCGAATCTTTTTCCAAAAAAATTCTGGTTTTAGGGGGGGGGGTCACCGGTATGGCCGCAGCCCTGGATGCCGCCAAAACCGGCTATGATGTCACCATTGTGGAAAAGACCGATGCGTTGGGAGGATACGCGGCCAGACTGCGGAACCAGATGCCGGTATCCGCGCCTTTTGAAACCCTGCAGGCACCGGTGGCGGACAAACTGATTCAGGAAATTCAGGGATATCCCAGCATCGATGTGAGAACCGGTTGTGAAGTGGCACGTATTGCCGGTCAACCCGGAGAATTTACCGTGACCTTCAAAAAACCGGGGGAGAGAATTCCGTTTGACGTACCCTATCCATTGCCGGAAGAGATGATGGTGGATGAAACCGGCAAAGAACTGGATCCGGAAGCGGCCCATGAAAAATTTCTGGAATACAATGAAGGCCGCCTGGATATTCTTCAGCTGGACCCGGAAGGTGAGCTCTACGGGGCAGTCATTCTGGCAGCCGGGTGGCGTCCAGCGGATCTGGCCAAGTCCGACTGTGACCATCTGGGGATCGATCAGCCGGATGTGGTGAGCAACCATGAATTCGAGATGATTGCCGCCAATGGCAAAATTGTGAGACCCTCCGATGGCAAGCCCGCCAAAAACGTGGTGTTCATCCAGTCACCCGGCAAGGAAGAAAATGATGCGGATTTCGACTACTGCGGGTCTGTCACCTCACAGGTCGCTTTGAAACAGGCCCGGTATGTGACGGAAGACTATACCGATGGCAAAGCCTATGTCATCTATCAGCACATGCGTACCCCGGGGCTGCAGGAGTATTTTTACAAAAGCATGCAGCAGGAAGACGGCGTTTTCATGACCAAAGGGTCGGTCACGGAAGTGAAAACCCAGGGGAACGGACTGGAAGTGACGGCCGCGAACACTCTTTTAGGTGAAAATCTGGCATTGAAGGCAGACATGGTGGTGGTAGCCGGCGGCATGGTTCCGGTCACCAAAGACAATCCCGTGGTCAACCTGGCCTATCGTCAGGGTCCGGGTTTCCGTGACAATGATATCTTCGGCCAGTATGCCGACTCCAACTACATCTGTTTTCCATATGAAACCCAGAGAACCGGCATTTATGCCGCCGGCGCCATCCGCCGGGCCATGACCATTGAAGAATCCATGGAAGATGCTGCCGGTGCCGCGCTCAAAGCCATCCAGTGTGTTGAAAGTGCCAACCGGGGTATGTCGGTCCATCCCAGATCCGGTGATATGACGTTTCCGGAATTTTTCTTCCAGAGATGTACCCAGTGCAAACGCTGCACCGTGGAATGCCCCTTCGGCGCCCTGGATGATGATGCCAAAGGAACCCCGAAAGCCAATCCGACCCGGTGCCGCCGCTGCGGTACCTGCATGGGGGCCTGCCCGGAACGGATTATTTCGTTTGCCGACTACACCATCGATTCCATCGGTTCCCAGATCAAAGCCGTCAAAGTGCCTTCTGAAGATGACTTTGATGAACCGCCGTTCCGTTTCCTGGCATTGATCTGTGAAAACGACGCGTTCCCGGCCCTGGATATGGTGGGATTGAACCGGATCGACTATTCACCGGATGTGCGCTTCATCCCGGTCCGGTGCCTGGGATCCGTCAACACCATCTGGATCAAAGATGCCCTGGCCCAGGGGATGGACGGCGTGATTCTCATCGGTTGCAAGCATGGCGATGATTATCAGTGCCATTTTGTCAAAGGCTCCGAGCTGGCCGAAGTCCGGGTGAAGAAAATCGGAGATGCCCTGTCCAGCCTGGCCCTTGAAGAGGAACGGGTGGCGTTTGTGGAAGTGGCTATTGACGAGTACAACAAACTGCCCGGAATCATCAATGACTTTGTCGAAGAAGTGGATGCCCTGGGGCCCAACCCGTTCAAGGGTTTCTAATGTCACAACTTTCAAACCATATGGAGGTTTTATAATATGACTGACACATATCTTGCCCAACCCGATCTGGGATTCATTGCACAGATCCGCGGTCTTGGCGGAGACACCCTGAAAAAATGCTACCAGTGCGCCACCTGTTCCGTGGCCTGTCCCATTGCCCCGGAAAACAGCCCGTTCCCCAGAAAAGAGATGATTGCCGCCTCATGGGGATTGAAAGACCGGCTCATCAAAAACGGCGACATCTGGCTGTGTCACAATTGCGGTGACTGTACGGACCTGTGCCCGAGAGGGGCGGCCCCGGGGGATGTCCTGGCAGCGGTCCGGGCGGCGGCCATTACTGAATATGCCCAGCCCAAGGCTGTGGCCAAAGCGGTGAATGATCCCAAAAAACTGCCCTGGCTGCTGGGAATTCCGGCCATCTGGTTTGCCATTCTCGCCTATATCACCATGGCACAGAGTGATGTCATGACCAAAATATTCAACGTCTTCGGCATTGCCTGGTCCCATGCGCATGAAGGGGTCATTGCCCAGGCCAATTTCTTTTCCACCTGGTTTGTGGATTTGACTTTTGTGCCCCTGGCCGGTGCGGTGGTCATCGTTTTTCTGCTCAGCCTGCGGCGGTTCATCACCGATATCCACGAGAATGCCGTGATGGAAGGAAAAACCGACAAGAAAACCATTGACTACAAAGCCCTGGTGCAGGCACTGTTTACGATGATTCCCACCATTCTCAAACATGAAAAATTCAATGAATGCGAAACCAACAAAGAACGGGCCACGCCTCACATGATGGTGCTGTTTTCCTTCATCGGTCTGTTCATTGTCACCGGTATTTTCTTTATCGTGCTGTATGTGTTCCAGACCCCGGGTCCCTATTCCCAGTTGAATCCGGTCAAATGGCTGGGCAACATTGCGGGTGTGGCCCTGGTGATCGGCTCCGGCCTGATGATCAAAAGCCGCCTGGACAACAAAGACCAGATCACCACATACAAAGACTGGTATATTCTGGGGGTGGTGTTTGCCCTGGGTGTCACGGGCATGTTGACCCAGATGGCCCGCCTGGCCCATCTGGAATGGACCACCTACATTCTGTATTACCTGCATCTGATTGCCATATTCAATCTGTTCGCGTTTCTGCCGTTTTCAAAGATGGCCCATCTGGTGTACAGAACGACGGCCATGGCATATGCGGAGTACAGCAACCGGAAATAATGATGTAACAATCATCGGATAGATCAACGCATTACCTTGAAAAAAGAGGCTGATTCGACATCAGCCTCTTTTTTCATTTCAACAAGGAGAAAAAATATTGTGAACAAAATTGCTGTATTACCCGGGGATGGCATCGGACCGGAAATCATGGCACAGGCGGTCAAAGTCCTGGACCGGGCCGGTACACTCTTTGGATTCAACCTGGTATATGAATATGCAGATGTCGGAGGGGCGGCCATAGACAGCCAGGGGAAAGCGCTGCCTTCTTCCACACTGGCCTTGTGTGAAGCCAGCGATGCCATTTTGTTCGGTTCCGTGGGCGGCCCCCGGTGGGAACATCTGCCGCCGGAGGCACAACCGGAACGGGGGGCGTTACTGCCTTTGAGAAAGCATTTTGACCTGTATTGCAACCTTCGTCCTGCCCGAGTGTTTTCTTCACTGGTGGCAGCATCACCGTTACGACCCGACATTGTGCAGGAGGGGTTTGACATTCTCTGCGTCCGGGAACTGACCGGCGGGATCTATTTTGGTGAGCCCAAAGGAAGAAAGGGAACCGGCAAAGATGAGTATGCCTTCGATACCATGGTCTATTCCCGGTTCGAGATCGAACGGATTGCAAAAATGGCGTTTGAGGCGGCCCGGCAAAGAAAAGGGCATGTCACCTCCATCGACAAGGCCAATGTATTGTTTTCCATGGTCTTATGGCGGGAAACGGTCACACGCATTGCCACCGAATTTCCCGATGTCGGTTTGACGCATATGTATGTGGACAATGCCGCCATGCAGCTGGTGAAAAACCCCCGCCAGTTCGACGTGATGTTGTGCGGTAACATGTTTGGCGACATCATTTCGGATGAATGTGCCATGATTACCGGATCCATGGGGTTGCTGGCTTCTGCCAGCCTCAATGAAAAAAAATTCGGACTGTACGAGCCGGCCGGCGGGTCTGCACCGGATATTGCCGGCAAAGGGATTGCCAACCCCATTGCACAGATCTTGTCCGGCGCCATGATGCTGAGATATTCCTGCGGTCACCCGCAAGCGGCGGATGCCATTGAATCCGCCATCGACCGGGTGCTGTCCCGGCAGATATTCACTGCAGATATGGCCGGCAAAAGTACGCCGGTTGATACCAGGGAAATGGGGAATGCCATCGTGAAAGAGATGTCCACCACCGGCTGATCGATCGTACACATGGTTTTTGAACGGGAAGTAAAAAGCAAAAAGGGTTTTTCAGCGGTTGACTGAAAAACCCTTTTTTATATAGTGGCGGGAGTGACGAGACTCGAACTCGCGGCCTCTTGCGTGACAGGCAAGCGTTCTGACCAACTGAACTACACCCCCGTATCAATCCGTGTCACCTGGTGGGCGATGCAGGACTTGAACCTGCGACTTCAACCTTGTAAGGGTTGCACTCTCCCAGCTGAGTTAATCGCCCGAAAAACAGAAGTCTTATATCAAGAAGCCATATGGGTGTCAAGCAGATTTTAACAAAATCTTCATTTTCCTGCTGCGGGGTAAAGATTTCCCTTGTTTTATTGCGCTGATATCTTGCAAGCCCCGGTTTTTAATGGTATATAGCGTAGAAAGCAAAAAAACTGATCGAATAACGTCTATCCGATAAAAATGTGATGCCGGGTTTTTTCTGGTCTTGTGAGGCACAAACATTCGCAAGTTGAATCCTTACCCAGTTTCTTATCAGCAGCAGCACACGTTTATCAAGGAGCAATGTAATTATGGAACCTGTGTCAGGATATCTGGAAATTATGGATAAGGGGTTTGGATTTCTGCGGGAGATTGGTGACAATTTTCAGCCCCGCCCGGAAAACCCGTATGTGCCCAACAGTTTGATCCGCAAATTGAATTTGCGGGAAGGCAGTTTCATTCAAGGTGTGGGAGAAAAAAAGGACCCCAGAAATCTGAATCTGGCTCTGATCCGGGTGGAAACCATCAATGGGCTTCCTTTTGACGAATTTTCCGCCATCCCCATGCTTCAGGATCAGGTGAGCATCAATCCCCACGAACGATACATTCTGACTCAAAATGACGAAGATACGGTGGGCAAGGCATTGGATGTCATTGTTCCCATCGGTATGGGGCAGCGGGGGTTGATCATTGCGCCGCCCAAGTCGGGAAAAACTTTTATTTTACGCCATATGGCCAATTCAGTGGTCACCAATCACCCGGATGCCCATGTCTTCATTCTGCTGGTGGATGAGCGCCCGGAGGAAGTCACCGATTTTCAACGGGGTCTGGTCAATGCAAATGTGCTTTATTCATCCGCGGATCAGCAAATCGGGCAGCACATGAGAATGACGCGTCTGGCCATGCATACCGCGATCCGGCGTGCGGAAATCGGACAGGATGCCGTGGTGTTCATCGATTCTTTGACCCGTATGACCCGGGCATTCAATATTGATACGGACAGTTTCGGAAAAACGTTGTCCGGGGGCCTTGGCGCCAATGCCATGGAGTTTCCCAGAAAAATTTTCGGCGCGGCCCGGAAACTGGAAAACGGGGGGTCTTTGACCATCATCGCAACCATCCTGGTGGATACGGGCAGCCGCATGGATGATGTCATCTTTCAGGAGTTCAAGGGCACCGGGAACATGGATCTGTTTTTGTCCCGGGAGTGCGCCGAACAGCGCATCTGGCCCGCCATCAATATCAATCAGAGCGGCACCAGAAAAGAGGATCTGCTCATGGATAGTGACGACTTTCAAAAAGTGGTGGCGATCCGGAGAAAAGTGGCGCCCCTGGACGAAGTAACCGCCATGACCCAGTTCATTTCACTGCTGGATGATTTCTGATCGGTTTCAGGCAGGCTCGGCCGGCTCGACCAGGGCATGGGTCAATACCTGACTCATGTCATCCACAAAAATAATTTCCAGCTGTTTTTGTATGGATCTGGGAACCTCCTGGATATCTTTTTTATTTTCCGCTGACATGACCACTTTTCGAATTCCGTGGGTATGGGCGGCCAGCAGTTTTTCCTTGACCCCGCCTATGGGAAGCACTCTGCCCCTGAGGGTGATTTCACCGGTCATGGCCATATTTCTGTAAACCGGACGGCCCGTTAAAATCGAGACCACTGCCGTGCACATGGCAATGCCGGCGGAAGGCCCGTCCTTGGGAATCGCCCCTTCAGGCACATGGATATGGATATCCAGGGTCTTGTAAAAATCCTCATGGATGTCAAGGTCGTTGCTTCTGGATCGTACATAGCTGACAGCTGCCTGGGAGGACTCTTTCATGACATCTCCGAGTTTTCCTGTCACCATGATCCGCCCTTTCCCCGGCATGGTCACCGCCTCGATGGTCAACAGTTCTCCCCCGGCCTGGGTCCAGGCAAGCCCGGTCACGATCCCGGTTTTGTCTTCCACCTCGAGCGGTTTGTCGCGAAATTTGGGCTGTCCCAGATATTTCGGAACACTGACGGTGCTGACCGAATAGCCTTTCCGTTCCCGGGAACGAACAATCTGTGTGGCGATCTTTCTGATGACCGAAGATATTTCCCGTTCCAGATTCCGAACCCCGGCTTCCCGGGTAAACCGTCGAATAATGGTTTGTATGGCATTGTCTGAAAATGTCACATCGGTGGGTTCAAGCCCGTTTTCCCGAATCTGTTTGGGAATCAGAAATATTTTTGCAATCTGTGTTTTTTCATATTCCGTATACCCGGGGAGCT
Source organism: Desulfotignum sp. (assembly GCA_011389555.1). Classification (GTDB taxonomy): domain Bacteria; phylum Desulfobacterota; class Desulfobacteria; order Desulfobacterales; family Desulfobacteraceae; genus Desulfotignum. The sequence goes on from JAABUD010000265.1 coordinate 41,374, forward strand.
GTATGACTTCCATTCTGTCCCGCAACGGGGCCGGGATATCAAACAGCGTATTGGCTGTGGTGATGAAAAGGATGTCCGACAGATCGTAATCCACTTCGATATAATGATCATTGAAGTGCCGGTTCTGTTCCGGGTCCAGAGCCTCCAGGAGCGCAGAAGAAGGATCCCCCCGGAAATCAGCCGTCATCTTGTCGATTTCATCCAGACACAGAACCGGGTTGCTGTACCCGACTTTTTTCAACGTCTGAATCAGTTTGCCGGGCATCGCCCCCACATAGGTTCTGCGATGGCCTCTGATTTCCGCTTCATCCCGGACCCCGCCCAGCGATATCCGGGCAAACGAACGTCCTGTAGCGGATGCCACCGATCTTGCCAGCGATGTTTTTCCAACCCCGGGAGGACCCACCAGACACAGAATCGGACCTTTGATTTTCTTGACCAGCATCTGCACGGCCAGATATTCCAGAATTCTTTCCTTGGGTTTTTTCAGGCCGTAATGGTCCTGATCCAGAATGCTTTCCGAGGCGGCCAGGTCATTTTTGGGACGGTTTTTCCGGAACCACGGCAAAGAAATCATCCAGTCGATATAATTTCGGATGACCGTGGCTTCCGAAGACATAGGCGCCATCATCTTGAGTTTTTCCAGCTCCCGCCGGACAACCCCGGCCGCTTCTTTGGGCAGGCGTTTTTTTCGTATCCGGGTTTCAAGTTCTGCATATTCTCCGGATTCGCCGTCTTCTCCCATCTCTTTTTTGATGGCCCGCATCTGCTCGGTGAGATAATGGCGTTTCTGGAGTTTTTCCATCTGTTCTTTCACACGTCCCTTGATTTTCTGGGACATGGTAAACACCTCGGTTTCCTGCTGAATCAGTTTGAGCAGAAGATAAAACCGCTTTTCAATATCCATACATTCGAGCAACTGCTGTTTGTCCGTTACTTTGAACGGCAACTGGGCCGCAATGGCATCGGCATAGCGTGACGGATCGGCTTCCAGAATTTCCAGGTTCTTGAAAAAGCTTTTGGAAACCGCCCCGGACAATGACGCATAGTTTTCAAACGCTTCCAGAACTGTTCTCAATGCTGCTTTGGATATGGCTTCCGGCATGGAAGTTTCCTGCACCGGCATGAACTCCACCGTGAGAAAACCGCGTTCATCACTCAATTTGATGATTTTGCCCCGGCAGCACCCTTCCACCAGTGCTTTGACCGTCCCGTCCGGCAGGCGGAGCAGCTGAGTGATTTTGGCTTCGGTTCCCACCTGAAAGATATCCTGAATCGTGGGTTTGAGGACTTCCGGATCTTTCTGCGTGGTGAGAAATATCTTTTTATCTCCGGCCATGGCTTCGGACAGAGACTTGATGGATTTTTCTCTTCCCACAAAAACAGACGTGGTGACAAACGGAAACAGCACCATGTCCCGCAACGGAACCAGCGGCAGTGTTTTCTGGATATGTTCGGAGCCGTCCTGGTTGAACAGTCTGGAAATATTGATCATTGATTCAATCCCGATCTTTTTTGTCAGGCCTGTTTTTTGGGCTGTTCATACAAAAGAATCGGCGGCTCGTTTTTCAACACCACTTCTTCACCGACCACGCATTCTTTCACATCTTCCTTGGACGGGAGTTCATACATGATGTCGAGCATGGTTTTTTCCATGATGGCCCGCAATCCTCTGGCACCCGATTTTCTGTTCACCGCTTCTTTGGCCATGGCTTCCAGTGCCTCATCCGTGAACTGAAGATCCACCCCTTCAATTCTGAACAGTTCCTGGTACTGTTTGACCAGCGCATTTTTGGGTTCTGTCAGAATCTTGACCAGAGACGCTTGCGAGAGTTCTCCAATGGTGGTGATAACGGGCAGCCGTCCCAGAAATTCCGGGATCAATCCGAACTTGATCAGATCTTCGGGTTTGAGCTGCTCCAGCAGCGTCCCGACATTGACCTGTTTTCTGTCAGCGATATTGGCACCGAATCCCATGGTTTTCTGTGAAATACGGCGTTCAATGATTTTTTCCAGCCCGGTAAACGTACCCCCGCAGATAAACAGAATATTGGAGGTATCCACCTTGACATAATCCTGCTGAGGATGTTTTCTGCCGCCTTTGGGAGGGATGCTGGCCACCGTGCCTTCGATGATTTTCAACAAAGCCTGCTGGACCCCTTCTCCGGAAACATCCCGGGTAATGGAGGGGTTGTCTCCCCGCTGGGAAATCTTGTCTATCTCGTCAATATAAATGATGCCTTTCTGGGCGCGTTCAATATCATAGTCCGCATTCTGAACCAGAGATAAAACGATATTTTCCACGTCTTCCCCCACATAACCGGCTTCGGTCAAGGCGGTGGCATCGGCAATGGCAAGGGGCACATCCAGAAATCTGGCAAGGGTCTGGGCCAGAAGCGTTTTACCGCACCCGGTCGGACCGATCAGCATTATATTGCTTTTCTGAATTTCCACATCATCGGCCGATTTTTCCATTCGGGATGTCAGACGTTTATAATGATTGTACACCGCCACGGAAAGTACTTTTTTGGCCCCATCCTGCTCAATGACATAAGAATCGAGCATTGCCTTGATCTGCCGGGGAACATAAAACTCTCTGGCACTTTCAATTTCAGCCGCTTTTTCCTTTTCTTCATCCTCGATGATCTCACCACAAAGCTTGATGCACTCATTGCAGATATAGACACTGGGACCGGCTATCAGTTTCTGGACTTCTTTCTGATTTTTCCCGCAGAAAGAACAGAAAAATTGATCATTGGTGTCATCTTTTTTGGCCATGTTTATAGGACTCCTTTGAAGCCGAAATCAGGCTTCCTCTTCCAATTGGCTTCTGTCGGCAACCACCCGGTCAACAATACCATAGGTTTTTGCCTCATCCCCGGACATGAAAAAATCGCGATCCGTGTCCTTGGCAATTTTTTCGATTTCCTGGCCGGTGTGATGTGCCAGAATCTCGTTTAACGTATCTTTCATACGAAGAATTTCCGTGGCCTGAATTTTGATATCCGCTGCCTGGCCCTGGGCACCCCCTAAAGGCTGATGGATCATGACCCGGGCGTTGGGCAGAGCGAACCGTTTGTTCTTTGCACCCGCGGCCAGAAGCAATGCCCCCATGCTGGCGGCCTGCCCGATACAAACCGTTGCCACATCCGGCTTGATGTACTGCATGGTATCATACACGGCCAGGCCGGCAGTGACCACGCCACCCGGAGAGTTGATATAAAAACTGATATCCTTTTCCGGATCTTCCGATTCCAGAAAAAGCAACTGGGCCACAATGAGGTTGGCAATTTCACTGTCAATGGCAGAGCCCAAAAATATGATCCGGTCCTTTAACAGACGCGAATAAATATCATAGGCCCGCTCGCCTCGATTGCTTTGTTCAACCACCATTGGAACTAATGGCACAATAAAACTCCTTGTTTAACTGTCATTGATAAACCCACCCCCTTGAAAAAAGGGTGGAAATATGTCTTTTGTATCGGTTTCAGACTGCGGCTATGCCGGGGTTTCGTCCGATTCCGTTGTTTTTTGTACCTCAGGTTCCGGATCTTTTTCCGTGACCTGACTGTTTTCAATGATAAGATCGATGGCTTTTTTTTCAAGCTGGGTATGTTTGTAATACTCCATTTGTCGGGGATCTGTTTTGAAAAAATTCTTTATGGCATCCACCGTGGCATTCATGCCTCTGGCCATTTCTTCCAGGCTTTTGTCCATCTCTTCTTCGGTGAGATCCAGTTTTTCCTGGGTAATGATTTTATTCAGAATCAAATGGCGACGGGCCTGCTTTTCAGCCACATCCCGATACTGTTCAGACAGCTTCTCGCGGCTCAGTCCATGTTCTTCCAGAGTGGTATTGTTGGCTGCATAGGCCTGCTCCGTCTCCTGGACAATCCCGTTGAGCTCTCCTTCGATCATGGCCTCGGGCACCTCGAACTCATATTTGTTCAGCAGATGCTGAAAGACCTGCTCACTGAGCTCATGCGTCACGCGCTGTTGAATGCCTTTTTCCAGATTTTCCCGGATCGAATCTTTGACCTGATCCAGTGTTTCAAAGCTGCCCAGACCCTTGACCAGATCATCGTTTATTTCAGGCAGGACCTCCTCCTGAATCTCCTTGAGGGTCACTTGGTATAAAATGGTTCTGCCCTTGAGGTTCTCGTCCGGATGATCGTCGGGATAGGCGACTTCCACCTCGATGTCCTGAACCGGCACACACCCGGTCAATTTTTCGGAAAACGCTTCAGGCAAAGTGTCCTGCCCTATCTGGTAAAGAAAGTTTTCAATTTTGGGTGTATACTCATATGGCTCATTGTTCAGAAATCCCTGATAATCGATCAGGACAAAATCGGTATCCGTGACAGCCCGGCTTTCCGCCACTGTCTGTTTTTTTGCCATGGTTTTCTGAATCATGCCAATCTGAGCTTCGATTTCAGCATCCGAAACCGTATAGCGGTTTTTTTCAAGTGCCAGGTCCTTGTACTCGATCTCAGGGAGGTCCGGTTTCACTTCGACAGTGATATCAAACACATAGTCTGCATCCGGATTCAATTCCGGCGGATCCAGACGGGGGTCGCCCACAATGTCCAGATTGTGTTCCTGGATGGCTTCAACAAAGGAATCCTGAATCAAACGGGGAGCAACATCGGCATGAACATCTTTGGAAAAACGGTTTTCCAGGACTTTTCTGGGAATTTTTCCTTTTCTGAATCCTTTGATATCCGCCTTTTGTTTCAATTCTCTGTATGCCTTGTCAAGCTCTTTTGCCACTTTTTCCTTGGGGATCTCGAAATAGAGTACCCTTTTGACAGCGCTCGTGTCTTCGATTTTTACCTGCATTTTTTTGTCCTGTTACATTCCATTAATTGTAAACCATCAATACCCGGGGCCAAATACCAACCATTTGCATAAAAGGGTCTGATGCATATCCGATCACATCCCCTGTTTTATTCAAACAATAAAGTTAATTAAAATAACGCGTATACCGACCGGTGTCAAGAAAATTGCCCAAAAAAACAACTTGCACCAAAGAAGTGAAAATGATATATGTTCTGGTTATGTCTGACAAATCGGGGCGTAGCGCAGTCTGGTAGCGCGCCTGCTTTGGGAGCAGGATGTCGGGAGTTCAAATCTCTCCGCCCCGACCAGACATTTTCGACAATTGAATCGTATTCTCATTCCCTTTGACCGCCCTGTTCAAAAATTTCACATACATCTTGAAAAAACATGACAAACCTTATATAAACATAAATTCCGGTCGGCAGACCGGATACGGATCGATTCTGATCGGTCGCCTTGTAACAGAAGGACATGAACCTCGTCAGGTCCGGAAGGAAGCAGCGATAAGTGAACTCTTCTGTGTCAAGGATCGATCCCGGTCATGCAATTTCTTCGCATCCCCTGCCGGCCGGTTTATTTTTTCCCGCCGCTTTTTGTGTCTTGACATGCAATCAAACAGACTTACTTTTCAGCCATAATTTTAAAAAGTAATATCATTTGCCGATGAATTTAAGAAAATTTTGGATCAGGAGAAAAAATTGGTACTGAAAGAAAAGGCCAGGGCAGAAAACAACGGGAAAAATCCTTCTTCCCGGAAGGATATGGAATCGGCGGAAGAAAAAAAAGACACCGACGGTCTCGATTCCCCTGCCCAGGAAAAAGACATCGCTTCTCTGGAAGCATCACTTGAAGCTGAAAAGGATCGATTCATCCGACTTTCTGCAGAATTCGACAACTATCGAAAAAGAAAGCAAAGAGAAATTGACGAATTCAAAAAATTCGCCAATGAAACGGTTTTCAAACAGTTTCTGCCGGTTGTGGACAATCTGGAGCGGGCCATGGTCTCTGGTGAAAACAACCAGGATCTCAAAAGCCTGATGGAAGGGGTGAAACTGACCCACAAAGAGATTCTGAAAGTGTTTCAGAATTTCAATGTCCAGCAGGTACAGGCAGAAAACCAGCTGTTCGATCCGAATTTCCACCAGGCGGTCACCCAGAAGGAAACCGATGATGTCCCTGAAAACACGGTAACCGATGTGCTCCAGACGGGATACCTTCTTCATGACCGATTGATCCGGCCCGCCATGGTTGTCGTTTCAAAATCAACAGGCAATGATACAAACAAACCCGAAGAAAAATAAAGATATATTGGAGGAAATGTTATGGGAAAAATAATTGGAATAGACCTGGGAACCACCAACTCCTGCGTCGCTATCATGGAAACCGGCGGAGAAGCGAAAATCATCACCAATGCGGAAGGCGGCCGGACCACGCCCTCCATTGTCGCCATCACTGAAGGCTCGGAAAGGATTGTGGGTCAGACCGCGAAACGGCAGGCCATCACCAATCCTGAAAACACCGTATTCGGCGTCAAGCGCCTGATCGGCAGGAAATACGATTCAAAAGAGATTCAAAGCGACATCCCCAATCTGCCGTATAAAATTGAAGCAGCTTCCAACGGGGACACCCGGATCAACTTGAGGGGCAAGCAGTACAGCCCGGCAGAAATTTCTTCATTCATCCTGGCCAATATCAAAAAAACGGCTGAGGATTATCTGGGTGAAGAGGTCAAAGAAGCGGTTATCACGGTACCGGCTTACTTTAATGACAGTCAGCGCCAGGCCACCAAAGATGCCGGAAAAATCGCGGGTCTGGAAGTCAAACGGATCATCAACGAACCCACGGCAGCGTCTCTGGCTTACGGGCTGGACAAAAAAGGAGAAGAAAAGATCGCGGTCTTCGACCTGGGCGGCGGTACCTTTGATGTATCCATCCTTGAAATCGGTGACGGGGTGTTTGAGGTAAAAGCCACATCCGGAGATACCCACCTGGGTGGCGAGGATTTCGACCTGAGAATCATCGACTACATTGCCAGTGAATTCAAAAAGGATCAGGGCATCGATGTCCGCAACGACAAAATGGCACTTCAGCGGCTCAAGGAAGCCGCGGAAAAAGCCAAAATGGAACTTTCCAGCGCCACGGAAACTACGATCAATCTGCCGTTTATCACGGCGGATGCGTCCGGTCCCAAACACCTGGATGTCAGACTGACCCGGGCCAAACTGGAATCTCTGGTCGCGGATCTGCTGGACAATCTGGAAGGCCCCTGCAAAAAAGCATTGAAAGAGGCCGGTCTGGGATCCGGCAGCGTGGACGAGGTGGTTCTGGTGGGCGGCATGACCCGTATGCCCGCCGTTCAGGAGCGGGTGGAAAAAATATTCGGCAAAAAACCCCACAAAGGGGTGAACCCGGATGAAGTCGTGGCCATGGGCGCGGCGGTCCAGGCCGGTGTGCTCCAGGGGGATGTCAACGATGTGCTGCTGCTGGATGTGACCCCTCTTTCCCTGGGGATTGAAACCCTGGGCGGTGTCATGACCAAACTCATTGAAAAAAACACCACCATTCCCACCAAGAAAAGCCAGGTGTTCTCCACGGCTGCGGACAATCAGCCGGCCGTGTCCATCCATGTGCTCCAGGGTGAACGGGAAATGGCAGGGGGCAACAAAACCCTGGGCCGGTTCGAATTGACCGATATCCCGCCGGCGCCGCGCGGGGTTCCTCAGATTGAGGTCTCCTTTGATATCGATGCCAACGGGATTGTCCAGGTGTCTGCCAAAGACAAAGCCACGGGCAAGGAACAGTCCATCCGCATCACTGCCGCATCCGGCCTGTCGGACGATGAGATCGAAAAGATGGTCAAAGATGCGGAAATGCATGCCGAAGACGACAAAAAGAAACGGGAACTGGTCGATACCCGAAACCAGGCGGAAGCCCTGGTGGACCAGACGGAAAAAACGTTGAAGGAACACGGTTCCAAAGTGGACGAAGATACCAGAAAGAACATCGAAGCTTCTGTGGAAACGTTGAAGCAGGCCAAAGATTCCGACAATGTCGACGACATCAAGCAGAAAATCGAAGCCCTGTCTCAAGCATCTCACAAGCTGGCTGAGGTGATGTACCAGCAGGCCGCTTCCCAGGAAGGGGATGCCGGCGGCAGCACCGGCGGCGGCGCAGATGCGCAGACAGATGACGATGTGGTGGATGCAGACTTTGAAGAGGTGGAAAAAGACAAATAACACCCTTTTTTACACCCATTGGGTTGAACATAATCCTGCCGTGGTCTATATTGATCCGGCAGGATTTTTTTTACCCCCAACCCACGGACAAAAGGTAACATACGGGTTATGCGAATTACAGACATACTGGCCCGGAACAACCGGCTTTACAGGGACAAAACCGCACTGGTGGAACGGATCCCCGCCCGATCCGCCCGAAAAGAACTCACCTGGCATCAGTTTTATACCCTGTCCTGCCGGCTGGCCAACGGGCTTCAAGCGCACGGCATTAATAAATCGGATACTGTCGTACAACTGATGACCAACAGCCTGGAGTGGCTGCCCGTCTATTTCGGTATTCTTTTTACCGGTGCCTGGGCCGTGCCCCTGAATTTCCGATTTGAATCCGACAAAATCCTGATGTGCGCCAGAACCGCAGAACCCAGGGCTTTTATTTTCGGGCCGGAATTCATTGAGCGCATTGACGGCATCCGCCGGCAACTGGCCGGCATTCCTCTCTGGATTTTCACGGGACCGCCGGAAACCTGCCCGGACTGGGCCGTGTCGTTAGATACATTCATCGCCGGTCAAAATGGGGACCATCCACCGGACATCGATGCCGGTCCGGATGATGATGCGGCCCTGTATTTTACCTCCGGCACCACGGGCGCCCCCAAAGCCGTGCTGATCACCCACCGGAATCTGACCCATGCCTGCGAGGTGGAAAACCGGCATCACGGTCAAACCCATGATGATGTGTTTCTGTGCATCCCCCCCCTGTACCACACCGGTGCCAAAATGCACTGGATGGGCAGCTTTCTGATGGGGGGAAAATGTATTCTGCTCAATGGTGTCAAACCGGAATGGATCCTGGAAGCCGTGTCCGAGGAACAGTGCACCATTGCCTGGCTTTTGGTCCCCTGGGCCCATGACATTCTCATTGCCGTTGAAAACGGCACCATCGATCTGTCACAATATCATCTGAATCAATGGCGGCTCATGCATTCCGGGGCACAACCCGTCCCACCCAGCCTTGTCGAACGCTGGAAAAAAATTTTTCCGTTTCAGGCATATGACACCAACTATGGGCTGACGGAATCCACGGGTCCCGGGTGCATTCACTTGGGACTTGAAAACAGCCACCATGTCGGTCCCATCGGCAAGGCCGGATACGGGTGGGAAGCCAGAATCGTGGACAAACAGGGCAACCATCTGTTTGCCAATGAAACCGGTGAACTCATTGTTCAGGGTCCCGGCGTCATGCGGGCCTACTACAAAAACGAGGCTGCCACGAAAGAAACCGTCAGAGATGGATGGCTGTACACCGGGGATATTGCCAGATATGACAAAGACGGATTCATCTGGCTGGTGGACCGGAGAAAAGATGTGATCATATACGGGGGGGAAAACATTTTTCCCAATGAAATCGAAAATTTTTTTCTCTCCCATGAAAAAATCAAGGACATTGCCGTGATCGGGGTGCCGGATGAACGGCTGGGGGAAATTCCCGCCGGAATCATCAGTGTCAGGCCCAACTGCATGATCTGCGAGCAGGATATCCTGGATTTTCAGCAGGCTTTGCCCCGGTACAAACGGCTGAAAAAAATATTTTTCGGGGATGTTCCGAGAAATCCCACCGGCAAGATTGAAAAACCCAAGCTTCGGCGCCTGTATGCGGAAGACAAACGAAAAGACGTGCAGAAACTGATGCATTGAAAAAAAGGAAACCGATTGTGACATTCATCAAAACTTTTTTCATTGTTCTGTTGTGTCATGGCTGTATCCATGCGGCAGCGGCTTCAGACACCCTTTCTTTGGAACAGACCATTCTGGACGGACTTGAGAGTCAGTATGCCGGCCGCAGTTTTTCCGCGACGTTCACACAGACATCGACCCTGTCCGCCCTGGACATCAGCGAAACCGCTTCGGGCCGGGCCTGGTTCAGTCATCCCGGAAAAATGAAATGGCAGTACCTGGAACCCGAACGCCATGACATCATCACCAACGCAGAGACCCTGTGGATTTTCAGGCCGGAGGAAAACCAGGTCATGATCGGTGATGCCGCCCCGTTTTTTGCGTCCGGTGCCGGCGGTGCGTTTTTATCCGATATCTCACAACTCAAAGAAAACTTCAGTGTATCGGTCACTGAAACCACGCAAGCGTGGGTGAAACTGCAGCTGGACGCGCCGCCCGACAATCCGGATATCCGATCGATCCAGATTCGGGTCACCCGGAAAGATTTTCAGATTCAGGAGGTGACCACCGTGAATATGGCCGGAGATATCACCCGGTTTGATCTGAGCGACATCCGGTTTCAGGAAATGCCCGACGAGTGGTTCGAATTTGACATTCCGCCAAAAACCAGCATCATTGACATGAATTGACCCGCAAGCGTAAAGGATGACCCCCATGAAACAACGGATCCGGGACCTGGCCGGCAAAAAAAATGCCATCCTCCTGGCCCACAACTACCAACCCCCGGAAATCCAGGATATCGCGGATCTGTGCGGCGACTCCCTGGAACTGAGTATTCAGGCCGCAAAAACCACTGCGGATATCATCGTTTTCTGCGGTGTCCATTTCATGGCCGAGACGGCCGCCATTCTCTGCCCGGACAAAACCGTTCTTCTGCCCGATCCGGAAGCCGGGTGCCCCATGGCGGACATGGTGGAACCGGTTGCATTGACCGCCAGAAAAAACGCCCTGGGAAACATTCCCGTGGTGACATATGTGAACTCTTCGGCCGCGGTCAAGGCCGTATCGGATATCTGCTGTACCTCGGCCAATGTGATCGATGTGATCAATGCCCTGGACGCCGATCAGGTGCTCATGACTCCGGACAGAAACCTGGCCCGATACGCGGCCGGCCACACAGACAAAACCATCCATTTGTGGGACGGGTACTGCCCGTTTCACAACAACCTGACCCGGGAAGATGTGGCAGACGCAAGGCAAAAGCACCCGGGTGCCCTGTTCATGGCCCACCCGGAATGTCCACCGGATGTACTGGCCGTAGCGGATACCATTCAATCCACATCCGGTATGATCCGGTACGCAAAAAACAGCCCGCACCGCGAGTTCATCATCGGCACGGAAGTCGGCCTGCTGCATCCGATCTCGAAAGCCAATCCGGACAAGCAGTTTTTTCCGGCTTCATCAAAAATGCTGTGCAACGATATGAAGAAAATCACCCTGGAAAAGATCCGGCACAGCCTGGAGACGCTGACAGGGAAGGTCACGGTGCCGGAACATATCCGAAAAAATGCCCTGGGGTCGGTACAGAAGATGATCGATCGGGTCTGATGTCAAAAAGGCCGGGATCTTGTCATGCCGGCCTTTTTGTTGATTCATGGGTGCAGCCAAACATCGACAGACGCGATCACAGGTTCTCGTAAACCTCATCCGGGATATCGGCATTGGTATAGAAATTCTGCACATCATCACAATCATCCAGCGCTTCCATGAACCGGATCATCTGTTCCGCCTCCTTGCCGGTGACCGCTGTCATGTTCTGGGGAATCCGGGTGATTTCCGCCACCTCCCAGGCGATTTCCGCTTTGGCCACCGCGTCCTGTACGGCATCGAATTCCGAAGGTTCCGTGATCACCTCATACACATCCCCTTCATCTTTCATATCCTCTGCACCGGCATCTAAAGCGACTTCCATGAGGGTATCCTCATCCACCCCTTCCTTGCTGACAGCGATCAGGCCTTTTTTATCGAACATCCAGCCCACACACCCGTCCGTGCCCACATTCCCGCCGGCCTTGGAAAACATGTATCTGACATCGGCAATGGTCCGGTTCCGGTTGTCGGTGAGGCATTCCACCATCACGGCCACACCCCCGGGGCCGTATCCTTCATAGATGATTTCCTCATAGCTCACCCCTTCCAGTTCCCCCGTGCCTTTTTTAATGGCCCGTTCAAAATTATCTTTGGGCATGTTCTGGGCTTTGGCTGCGGCAAGAGCCTGGCGCAACCGGGGGTTGGCCTCGGGATCTCCGCCGCCCATGCGGGCCGCCACCGTGATCTCTTTGATCAGTTTGGTGAAAATCTTCCCCCGTTTTTTATCGGCCGCCCCTTTCTTGTGTTTGATGGTCGACCATTTGCTGTGTCCTGACATGACTCCACTCCTTACATTATGTTGATCGTTTTTGTTTTGCGATAATATAAATTTCTTTGCTCTGTTTTCTGCAACTTTCCGGTTTGAAAACCCGGGATTCCTTGAACCGCTGTTTCACCTGTTTTTCAAACCGGGCAAAGTCATTGCCCTGAAAGATCTTGCACACAAAATGGCCGTTTGCCACCAGAAAACGATCCACCGTTTCCAGTGCCATGCGGCACAGTTCAAAGGAACGGAACGCATCCACATCTTTTCTGCCCGTGGTGGCCGGTGCCATGTCCGAGAGCACCACACGGCACCCGGACACCGGATCGAAAAATGCCTGATCCGTCATGTCAAGGATATCTTTTTGAATCACAGTGACATTTGCCGGCAGATCCATCGCTACCGATTGAATATCAATACCGAAAACATGCCCCTTGGGTCCTGTCTGCTTCGATGCATACAGCAGCCAGGATCCGGGGGCGCATCCCAGATCCAGAACCACATCCCCTTTTTGGATGATACGAAATTTTTGTTGAATCTCTTTGAGCTTGTACACGGACCGGGCCGGATAATTTTCCGCCCGGGCCCGGCGTGTCAGGTGATCCTCCCATTTTGAACCACCGGCAGCACCGGACCGGTTGACGGATTTTGCACCGCGTTTTCTAGCTGCCAAACAATACCTCCATGGCTTCTTTTAAAAATCGAACACTTTCAATGGTCATGCCGCGAACTTTTGACAATTGTTTCAATGCAGATGCCGGCACCAGACAGGTGGTAAATCCCATTTTGGCGGCTTCCTTGATCCGGGCCTGGGCATGACTCACCGCCCGGATCTCTCCGGTCAGACCGATCTCGCCGATCAACGTGGTGTTACCGGGAACCGGCCTGTCCCTGAAACTGGAGGTCAGGGCCGCGGCAATGGCCAGATCGGCGGACGGTTCCACGATTCTGACCCCGCCAATAACATTCATGAACAGATCCTGTCCGGACAGATGCATTCCCAGGCGTTTTTCCATGACCGCCACGATCAACGCCACCCGCTGAATATCGAGGCCCAGTACCGTCCGCCGGGGACTGCCCGGGCTGGAGGAACTGGATACCAGTCCCTGGATTTCCACCAGAATGGGACGGGTTCCCTCCATACAGGCGGTCACCACAGACCCCGGCGCCACCGTGGTCCGCTCGGCCAGAAACACGGCAGACGGATTGGGCACTTCCACCAGTCCTTTTTCACGCATTTCAAACACACCGATTTCATTGGTGGACCCGAACCGGTTTTTCACGGCCCGCAAGATTCTGAATACATAGCTTTTGTCCCCTTCGAAATACAAGACCGTGTCCACCATATGTTCCATGATCCGGGGACCGGCAATCGCCCCCACCTTGGTCACATGCCCCACCAGGAAAATCGGCGTTCCGCTGGATTTGGCCAGGTGCATGAACCGCATGGCCGCTTCCCGGATCTGGGTGACACTGCCCGGGGTGGAATTGACGTCCGACTGGAATATGGTCTGAATCGAGTCGATGACCACGGCATCATAGGCTGTTTTCGCCATCATCGCGGCAATGGCGTCCAGATTGGTTTCCGATACAACCAGAAGAGAGGGGAAGGCCCCGCCCTCGAGACGCTGCCCCCGCATGGAAAGCTGACGGATGGATTCTTCGCCCGATACATACAGGCAGGTTTTTCCAGACCGGGCCAAAGCGGACAACACCTGGAGCATGAGCGTGGATTTGCCGATCCCCGGATCACCGCCGATCAGCACCAGAGACCCATCCACGACCCCGCCCCCCAGGACCCGGTCAAACTCGGCCATGCCCGTGCAGATGCGCAACGACGGCCCTGTGTGGATGGAATCGATGGGAACCGGCTCCGGGGCATGAGACGGTTCCGAAGATCCCGTGTTCTTTCCCGACACCTGTATTTCTTTTACCAGTGTGTCCCAGTCACCGCAATCCGGACACCGGCCCATCCATTGAAAGGTCTGACTGCCGCAGGTTTTACACCGGTATATGGTTTTATCCTTGTTTTTCACCCGGGTTCTTTTTCTTTGCAGATTTAAAAATGTATCGAATATACCACAAAGAAGGATTTGGTATCAATGCTAATTGACACACCCGTTGCAACCCGCTGGACCATCAATTGAAAAAAACCGGTGAACCGATCCTGTTCAGGGTTTGTCTGCTGTCACACGATATTCAGTTCGATATAGAGGTTGTTTTTGGCAAACCGTTCAAACTCGAAACAGGTTAAATCCAGGGTTTGATATTTCCTGTAAATGATTTGTTCCGCCACACCCCTTCCCGCTCCCGGACCCTGTTGAAGCCCGTGACCGCTGAACCCGTTGATGAACACAAAATTGTCCACCACGGGATGCGGCCCGATAATGGCATTCTGATCCTTGACATTGAATTCATAATGACCGGCCCATGATGAAATCCGTTTGATGGCATCGAACGCAGGCACCCGTTCCGCTAAAATCGGCCACAAGGTTTCCTCGAAAACCGAATAATCCATGTCAAAATCATCACAATCCGGATCATTTTTTTCATCCGGAGAGATGCCGCAGATATAATACTGGCCTTCCGGCCGGAAATACGCACCGGACGGATCCACCACCAGCGGGCAGTTTGGCAGCCGGGTATTGCATTTATACAGGAACACAAACCGCTTCCGGGAATGGACCGGCAGATCGTCAATCCCCGCCATTTCAGCCACTTGTGCCGCTTTCGGCCCCGCCGCGTTGACAAACACGCCCCCGCCGATTTTTTTTCCGGAACTCAGCTGGACGGCCGTGACCCGGTTACCGGTCCGTTCGATGCCCACCACTTCATCCGTCATATAGGTGACCCCGAGGTGTTTGGCTTTGTTTTTGAGTGCCATGGTCAAGCAGTGGGGATCAAACCATCCGGAGTCCGGGATATTGTAGGAGCCGGCAACAATATCATCGACGTTAAGCCAATCGAATTTTTCCTTTAACTGGTCTTTTTCCAGAATTTGAACATTGGCGCCCGCCGCAATCTGTGTGTCATGATTCTGCATCAGCACCGGCTTCCCGGCTTGCGTCGCTAAAATCAGATACCCGTTTTCCGTAAAATCCACATTCACGGGGTCGTCGTTTTCCACTTGCAGATACGAATTGATATTTTTGATGAATTTTGCACCGAATTTCGACAACAAAATATTTTCCGTGTTTGAAAACTGCTGCCGGATGCCACCGGCAGACAGACATGTGGACGATTTGGCATAGGTCGGGTCTTTTTCAATCACCAGCACGGTACCGTTGAAATCCGGATTGCCGGCAAGAAAATAAGCGGCTGAACTTCCCATGACGGCCCCGCCCATGATTACCACATCATATGTTTCCATGGTTCCTCCCCTGAAATTGATTCACACACTGCCATGCCATGCATGAAATGATTTTTAATATTTTTATGGTATACCAAAAAAATTTCTATTGTCAACACATAATTTTCACCGTATAGTAAGGTATGATTTCACCCGAATGAACGGATGATTCAGAATATGACCCATAAAAAATGAACCGGAAAATCTACCACATTCTGCGGGAACGACTTATTTTCCTGGTATACCATCCAGGACAGATCCTCAAGGAACAGGCCCTGGCGGAAGAATTCGGCGTCAGCCGGACCCCTCTGCGCACCGTGCTGTTCCGGCTGGAATGGGAGCATCTGCTCAAAATACTGCCCCGTACCGGTATTCAGGTGTCCGAGCTGGAACTCAATACCATCACCCACCTGTTTCAAGCCCGGCTGGAACTGGAATCGATCATTGGTGTGATGGCGGCGGAACGGTTTACCCGGGCTCATTTCAACCGGTTGGAACAATTGACCGACCGGTGCCGGAGCCTGGCCGTGCACCCGGATCCGGAAAAACTGGCCCGGCTGGACATGGATTTGAAACACCTGTTCCACGATGCCGCAGCCAATCCCTTTTTATCGGAAATGTCCGACCGCTTCTATGTGCTGACGTTTCGACTGTGGTATTTCAATCTGATGAAGATGGATACCCATGGCTGGCACAAAGAAACCCTTTGCCTGCAATCGGATCTGCATGCATTGACCGATCTTCTGGCAGAATCCTCCCCCGAAGAGGTGGGCACGGCCCGGAAAACCCAGCTTCTCAGCCATGTGGAACGAATCCGCAACACCTTTCTGGGGTTATCCCATACCTGACACAGTGGAGAAGCCGACCGATCCCCGGAAATATCCAGACACTCAGCGTCTTGACAGTATGGGAGACCCTGTTTATACTATTGCAACTAGTAATTCAGGAGATTGAATGAATTCAAGAATTTACAAACCATGTGCCATTCTTTTTTTTCTGATGATCCTGGCCGTGACAGCCCGGACAGACCCGAATCGGACAGACCCGAATCGGACGGAATCCGCCGGAACGGTCAAGACCCTTGCCGGCACCGTATATATATATCGAGATCAGACCCGCATCAAAGTGGCACCTCAAATGCCGGTTCTGGAAAAAGACCGCCTTGTCACCAAAAAAAACGCCCATGTCGGAATTGTTTTCACCGACGGCACGGTCATCACCATCGGACCGGAATCCTTTTTTGAAATGAGGGCCTTTGTTTTCAAGCCGGACGAACACCAGTATGATTTTTCGTTTTACATGGAAAAAGGGTCGGCCATTTACAATTCAGGTGACATCGGGCGGATTTCCCCGCAGTCCGTCAAACTGACGACCCCGAAAGCCACGGTAGGAATACGGGGCACCCGGTTTGTCGTGGATTTGTAACAGGAGATCACAATGCGTTATCCGGTCCTTTTTTTTTGCCTTTTCTCTCTGATTCTATCGTGCAGCACCAGCAAACAGACAAAATCCATCCTTCTGCCCCAGGAAGACGGTAAAACCGGTAAAATCGTGATGCGAAGCGAGACCTCCGGGATCATGCTGGACAAACCCTATATTGAAGCGGTCTATCATGCGACGACCGGCGGATTTGTCACCCGGCAGACCGACCCGGATGAAACCCGGCTAACTTACGGCCCGCTTCTGGCAGCTGAACCGGATATGTCCGATCCTGCGGACCTGACTTCGGACAGCGGGGCAGACTTGCCGCAAGGACCGGAAATGATCCAGCCGCAGTGATGGAGCGCCCCCCGAAAATAGATCTGTCCAGAAAGATCCGGATTGCCTGGATCGGGACAATGCTGGCCGTCACCCTGGGCATTGCTTTGGCCACTTATTATGAAACCCGTTTTTTCCGATCTTTGGATCTTTTTTTTTATGACCGGTATATGCAGATGCACGGCTCCCGGGAGCGGTCACCAGAACTGTCAGGGCCGATCACCATTGTGGATATCGATGAAACCAGCCTGGCCGCCGTGGGCCAATGGCCATGGCCCCGATACCGTCTGGCCCGGCTGGTTCAGCTGATCCATCAGTCGGAACCCCGGGCCATGGCAATGGATATTGTATTTCCTGAACCGGACCAGACCTCTTTGCGACATATCGCCCAGCGATTCAAAACCGAGCTCGATGTCCGCCTGCCCCTGTCGAACCTGCCCCGGGGACTGGAAGACAATGATCTTTTTTTTGGTGCGGTGCTGGCAAAAACCCCCATGGTGGGGGCCCGGTACTTTTATTTTGACCATACCAGCAAAGGGGCGGTGTGCAGACAAACCGCCTTTGACATCACCGACCCGGACCATCTGTTGTCCCTGCCCCAGGCCACGGGTGTGCTGTGCAACACCCCGGCCATTGAAATGCAGCTGAACACGACCGGTTTCATCAACAACCAGTATGACACGGACGGACTGTTGCGCCGGACCCCCCTGCTGATCCGGCACCAGTCACAGATTCATCCCCATCTGTCTATGGCGCTGTTCATGAAAGATCAGGGTCTGTCCACGGCCCGGATCATCCAGACCCGGACCGGCCCCTGTATCGTCGCAGGCCCCTGGCGTATTCCCGTCACCCGGGAAGGATACGCCGCCATACGCTTCAATGGGCCCGGATTTTCCTTTTCCTATCTGTCGGCCGTGGATATTCTCAACCGTCAGTTTGAAAAATCAGACATCCAGGACCGCATTGTTCTTTTAGGTTCCTCCGCCATGGGATTGAACGATATTCATCACACTGTGTTTGATCCGCATTTTCCGGGGGTGGAAATCAGTGCGGTTCTGATCGACAATATCCTGAACAGCGACTTGATCATTGTACCGGCATGGACCGGGTTGCTCACGGGTGTGGCCTGTATGCTCACCGGCCTGTTCATGGGGGCCTTGTTTTACCGATCCATTGGACCGGGTATGCTGTTTTCCGCCAGCCTGGCATGGGCAGCCGGCCTGACCGGTGCCAGCCTGCTCGCCTACCGGGAAGGGTCTGTGTTCATCTCTCCGGCAGCGCCAGTCGTTGCGGTCCTGGTTCTGTTTTCCCTGATTTCCCTGTGCCGGTTCGCCATGGAAAAACAGGCCGCATTCACCTGGTATCAGCGGCTGTCTTCGGCCCAGCAGCTGACCATGGAAGCCATGGTTTCCATGGTGGAAACCCGGGATCCGGAAACCGGAGAACACATTGTCAGAACTCAGCATTACGCCCGGGCCATTGCCCAACGTCTCAGGGATACGGGTTTTTTCAAAGAGACCCTGACCGAAAAGTTCATTAAGAATCTGTTTTTGTCCGTCCCCCTCCATGACATCGGAAAAGTGGGCACTCCGGACAGGATTCTGCTGAAACCCGACCGGCTGACAGATGACGAATTCCATATCATGAAACAGCATGCCCAGCATGGGCGGACGATTATTTTCCGGGCAGCCAAAAATCACAAAGGCAGCAATTTTCTGGCCATGGGATCACAGATCGCGGGCACGCACCATGAAAAATGGAACGGCAAAGGCTACCCGTCCGGTCTTTCCGGCAACCATATTCCCTTGGCCGGCAGAATCATGGCCATTGCCGACGTATATGATGCGTTGATCAGTGAGCGGTGCTACAAACCCCCTTTTCCCCATGAAAAAGCCATGGCCATCATTCTCGAAGAAAAAGGCAACTCATTTGATCCTGTGATCGTGGATGCATTCGTCCAGATCGAAGACCGGATCCTTCAGATTGCCCATGCGTTTCAGGACACGGAAGAACACTCCTCTTGAGATATAACCAAAGACAGCTGTAACCAATGTTTTCACATCAATCACAGCTGTCTTTTTTGTCTATCCCTTATTTTGTTTACCCTTTGTGTACAGTGACCTGGGGGAATGGAATTTCAATGCCGTTTTCGTCGAATGCCTGTTTGATCGTTTTCAGCAGATCAAACCGGAGTGCCCAGTAATCGGAGCTGTTCACCCATGGCCGTACCACAAAATTAACGCTGGAATCCGCCAGTTCGGACACGGCAATGGTGTAGGGGGGATCCTTTAGAATACGATCATCGGATTGAATAATATTCTCCAGGATCTGCCAGGCTTTTTCGATGTTCGAGCTGTACCCGATGCCGATCACCAGATCGAGTCGACGGGTATCATACCCGGAAATGTTTTTAATGACATCATTTAAAATTTTACCATTGGGCACCAGAATCTTGATATTGTCCGGTGTGGCCAGTGTCGTGGTGAACATCTGGATATCCTTGACCGTTCCGGCGACACCCCCGGCTTCGATATAATGGCCGGTCTTGAACGGCTGCAGGATCAAGATGAGGACCCCGGCGGCAAAGTTGGCCAAAGATCCCTGAAGCGCCAGGCCCACGGCCAGACCGGCGGCACCGATCACCGCAATGAACGACGCGGTCTGTATGCCGAATTTTGCCAATGCCGCCAGCACGACAAACGCAAGAATGCCAAAATAAACCAGGCTGCCGCAAAAAGAGATCACGGATGGATCCACCCTGGACCGGCCCATGAACTTCTCAATGAACTTTCTGCCGATACCTGCGGCGATTCGGCCCAGAATCAGAATAAGTATGGCACCGATAATATTCAGTCCGTATTTGGTTAAAAACAACACCATCTGTTCAACATAGTTATCCACGACTCGACTCCTGTATTATGAAACGCGTTCTATCACCTGATCTGCATTTATTGTTTTGAAACCGGCCTACCATACTTCGGGATAGGCCACGTCCACAAATTTTTCCTCCATCATGTGCTTGTGCCCTCTTTCCATGGCGGCCAGATCCAGAAAAATCGTTTTCAAACCGGCATCCGTGCAGTTTTCCGCCAGGCCGGTATATTTTTTCATGGCGATCTCCTCATTTTTCATGGCCAGCCCGATGGCATTCTTGAGATCCATATCTTCGGTCACTTTGGGCATGTCAATGGTTTCCGCTACATGGAAATCCTTGTCACAGTCGAAATACGTGGCATCCACTTTTTTTTCATTCAGGATATCGGTCAGAATCTGTTCATGCCGGGCTTCTTCCCGGGCAAATCCGGCAAACACTTTTTTGAGATAATCGTCCTTGATCCGATTGGACACCTGATCATAGAACTGTCTGGCCTCGACCTCACTTTGGATGGCATCTTCAATCACTTTGCGGTATTGTTCCATTTCCATAAAAACTCCTCCTTGGTGTTATCATTTACCTTTTCGTTATTTTCAGGGAAGCGGGGTGGTACTATATGCCACACCGGCTTCTTCAGACCCATACACAGGCAATTTCCGATCCGCCTCAATATCGGCTACCCAGTCGGGATTCAAGAGCATGGATTTGCCCGACAGAACAATATCCGCATCTGCCAGGGCATCTTCCGCACTTTTCCGGTCATGAATCTTCCCGCAGATCAGCAACGGCAGATCCGTGACCTCCCGGGTGATCAGAGCCATATTCCGGTCCGTATCAAAGGCGGGCGCAGAAAAATCATAGGTTGACACGGAAATGGCATCAATGGGTTCCTGTGAAAACAATCGAACCATGGTCTGCCACTCGGATACGTCTGAAAACAGGGACACATCCATATCTGCAATCCCCCAGTTGGAAATGCGAACCAGCAGAAGGCAGTCTTCAGGGATGACCGGTCTGACCGCCTGAATCACCTCGTGGACGAACCGGTACCGGTTTTCCATGGACCCGCCGTATGCATCCGTTCTCCGGTTGGAATAGGACGACAGAAACTGGCTGAGCAGATAGCCATGGGCACAATGCAGTTCCAGGCCGTCAAATCCCGCGGCCACCACCCCTTTGGCCGTTTCCACAAACCCGTTGATCACATGATCCATGTCAAACCGGGACATCGGATCCGGCACGGGATAAGCCATGCCCGTCATGGGATTTTCCTGCATCGGCGCCACGGGACTGGGGGCAATCACCCGGTTGGCGGGATTGATTCCCTCATAGGCCATCCGTCCGCAGTGAAACACCTGGCAGATGGACATCGCCCCATGCCTGCGGATCTCACCGGTCACATCCTTCCAGGTATCCACCTGGTTCTGGTTCAGCATCCGGGCCTGGCCGGGATAACCCTGGGCGCTTTCATAATCGGTGACAATGGCTTCGGTATACACCAGGCCGGCCCCGTTTTCGGCCCGGGTTTTTAAAAATGCCAGCACATCTTCCCTGGGAATGCTGTCTCCGGCAGCGGACATCCTTGTCATGGGCGCCACACCGATGCGGTTTTTACATGTTTTATTTTGGATCGTGAACGGTGAAAATAACGGTGATGTCATTATTTGAGTCCTCCATGCATGAATTTGTCATTCAGTCGGTCCCATCAATCTAAGCCTGATTGTGTGTCATGTCAATGTGATCGATACCATCTTCCGGATAGGAATCCGACACGGGAACAAATCCGTGGGACCGGTAAAATGCCGTCAGATATGTCTGGGCGGAAATGGTGATGTTACACCCCGGCCATAGCTGGCCGGCAGCTGCCAGAATCTGTTTCATCAACCCGTGTCCCAGCCCTTTTTTCCGGTACAAAGGGGCCACCACCACCCGGCCGAAACTGATGTCGGAAAACCGGACCCCCGGTGCCAGTATCCGGGCATACGCGGCCAGGCGGCCGTCCTGAACCCGGCCGATGAGATGCCGGGTGTCTGCCAGCAGATCTCTGCCGTCCAGTTCCGGATAGGCACAGGCCTGCTCCACCACAAACACATCCACCCGAAGTTTGAGCAAATCATAAAGCAGTCCGGGAGTCAGTTCCTCAAAACAGCAGACCTGCCATTCAATGCAGCTGTCATCGATCATTTTCTCTTCCCCCTTTTTTTTCACCTTTTCCTGATATCCCATCCATCACTCCATTGCAAGCCCCGCCATCATTTCCCCCATGGGGCATTGACGTCGCGGGCGGAATCAGCTTATGATTGCAGGCAGTGCTGTTTACAACGGCACTGCCCTTTTTTGGGGGGTTGAATCAAAAACCTGTTTGTCCGGGAGGGTTTGTGGACGTTCAAATGCTGAAAATTGATAAATCGTTTGATGACAGCGGCACCCGCAGGACGATATTTTCCCGGACATCGGCCCGGTTTGGGTCCGGCAGCGTCTGCATGATCATGGGAAAAAGCGGGGTGGGCAAAAGTTCTCTGCTGAATCTGATATCCGGAATCGATCTGCCGGACAAAGGAGAGATCCGGGTGGGTGACCGGTGCATCAACACCATGACCGACACGGACAGAACCCTGTTCAGACGTCGTCACATCGGGTTCATCTACCAGTTTTTCAACCTGATTCCCGTGTTGACGGTCCTGGAGAATGTCACCCTGATCGCGGAACTGGACAGAACACCGAAAAAAACCTGCCGGAACCGGGCTCAGGCCCTGCTGGAACAGGTGGGACTCTGGGACCGGCGCCAGGATTTTCCCGAAACCCTGTCCGGCGGGGAGCAGCAGCGGGTGGCCATTGTCAGGGCCCTGGTGAATGATCCGGATCTGGTGCTGGCGGACGAACCCACGGGCAACCTGGACCAGGAAGCCGGCCGGACCATCATGGAAATGATTTCAACGCTGGTGCGCAAACAGAACAAGACCCTGATCATGGTGACCCACAGTCCGGATGCGGCGGTCTGGGCCGACCAGATGTTTACCGTGGCCGACCGGACCCTGACCCCCTTGAAACCGATGCCTTCCGGACAGGCCCATGGGTAGCCGGATACTGATCCGCATCAGCCTGCGCCACAGCCGGCGCCATCTGCTGCGGACCCTGCTGCTGATTTTCGGCATTGCCATGGGGGTGGCCGGGGTGGTGGCCATTGACATTGCAAAAACATCCGTGGAAAAATCCTTTGACCTGTCCACCCGGGCCCTGGTTTCCCGGTCCACCCACCAGATCACGGGCACGGGTCTTACGATTCCCCAGGATCTGTTCACCGGTATAAGAACCGATCTGGGCATCCACCGGTCCGCCCCGGTGATATCCCGGCATGTACAAGTGCCTGCACTGGGAAACCGGAGCCTCACCCTCCTGGGGGTGGACCCGTTTTCCGAAGTCCATTTCAGAAGCCTGTACCTTTCGCCGGGAGAACAGGACCGGTCCGGTATCATGACCGGATCCGACGGGGTGTTCCTCTCCCGAAGCCTTGCACGGCAATACCACCTGGATATCGGCAGCACTCTGGACATCTCTCTGGGCAGCCGCAGGACACCGGTCACCATTGCCGGGTTCCTGGACAGTGACAGCACTGCCGCCGGCCGGATGCTGCAAGGACTGGTGGTCACGGATATCTCCCTGGCCCAGGAGATCCTCGACATGGGCGACACCATCACCCGCATCGACCTGATCCTGGATGGGGATGGCCCCGCAGAAAAGATCCGGGACCTCCTCGGAGAAGGTTTGTTTCTGGTTGAAACCGATCCGCAGAACCTTGCGGTGCGAAGGCTGTCCCACTCCTTTGAAACCAGTCTGACCGCTTTTTCCATGCTGGCCCTGTTCATGGGCATCTTTCTCATCTACAACACCGTGTCTTTTTCCGTGACCCGGCGGCACCGGCTCCATGGCATTCTGCGGGCCATCGGTGCCACCCGGTCCAATATCTTTTTCACGGTGATGGCCGAGGTCATGGTATATGCCGTGATCGGGTCTGTTTTCGGGGTCCTGCTGGGGATTCTGCTGGGCAACGGCGCGGTTCAGGCCGTGGTCGCCACTGTATCCGAGATGTATTTCACCCTGACCGTCAGCCAGACCCATATTTCCGGATTCACCATTGCCAAGGGACTGCTGGCCGGCATCCTGGCCGCTTTTGTATCCGGTTTTTTTCCGGCCCTTTCCGCTGCCGGGTCCCGGCCCGTCAGCCTCATGCACCGCACCGTGTCGGAAAAAGGATTCAACCGGATGGTTCCCGGACTGTTCTTTTTCGGCCTGCTCATCCTGGCGGCCGCCGGTCTGCTGATGCGCACGGCCCCCACCCATGCCGGGTCTGATTTTACCGGGCTGTTCATGATATTTTTCGGATCCGCTCTGCTGACCCCGCTGCTCATCCGCATCCTCGTCCGGATATTGCTGGCTGCAGGCATGGGCTCACTGGGGATGATGGTCAAAATGGCCCTGAGAAACATCACCCGGTCCCTGGGCCAGACCAGCGTGCTCATGGCATCGCTCATGGTGGTCACCTCGGTCTACATCGGCATCGAGGTGATGACGGGCAGTTTTCGGCTCTCCATCATCCAGTGGGTGGATGACCATATCGGCGGCGATATCCATATGGAATCGGCGGACCCCCTTGCCCGGTCCCTGAATCCCGACCTGGTAAACAGAATCCGGGACCTGCCCCGGGTAACCTCCCTGTCTGCCTACAATATCCACCCGGTATTTTCCCGGGATTCGGGAAAGGTGCACCTGTTTTCCTATCAATCGGACCCGTCCGTCAAGCGCTGGTCCTGGACAGCGGCACCAAAAGAGGAACTGGACGCGCTGCTGGAAGAGGGATGGATCTTTGTATCGGAGATATTTGCCCGGCAGCATGGGGTGATGCCCCGAAAAGGAGCTGCTGCTGTCCTGGAAACCGGAAAAGGACCCGTATCTTTTCAGGTGGCCGGGATTTTCCGGGATTTTTTCATGGGGGGCGGCCGGGTGGTGGTGTCCCCGGAGACCATGGCCCGTTTCTGGGGGCATGATGACATCACGGCCCTGCAGCTGTTTCTGGCATCCGGCACCCCGGCGGAACCCGTGATGGAGACCCTCCGGCAGATGATCGACCCGGAAGAGATGATAGAGATCCGATCCGGCAACGCGATCAAACAAAGTATCCTGGCGGTGTTTGACAACACCTTTATCATCACCTCCGCGCTCCAGGTGCTCACCGCCATTGTGGCCCTCACCGGGATTTTAAACGCCGTCACGGCCCTGCTCCTGGAGCGGACCCGGGAAATCGGTATCCTGCGGGCCTGCGGCACATTGACCCGCCAGGTCAGGCACCTGCTGCTCCATGAATGTTTTTTCTACGGCCTGATCTCCGGAATCATGGCCATCCCCCTGGGCACGGCGTTG
Source organism: Desulfotignum sp. (assembly GCA_011389555.1). GTDB lineage: Bacteria > Desulfobacterota > Desulfobacteria > Desulfobacterales > Desulfobacteraceae > Desulfotignum. Next base: position 66,936 of record JAABUD010000265.1, read on the forward strand.
TCCTGGATTTTGATCCATGTCATCAACCAGCGGGCATTCGGATGGACCTATGACATGGTCCTCACCCCCGGCGTGTTTTTCCAGGCCATTGCCCTGTCATCGGCCGCTGCCCTGGCTGCCGGCATATTTCCGGCCCTGGCCGCCGGCAGAACCCATATTCCCGCGGCCCTGCACATGGAGTGATGATGCGGCATCTCTGTTTCATATCCTTTTGCCTGGCCGTGATTTTTCCGGCCCTGTTTTTATGGGGCTGTCCCCCCCCGGAAAAAACAGACCGCATCGACATTGCAAAGGCGCTGTCCGATAACCAGGGCATTGACTGCTATGACACGGTGACCGGCCCCCGGCCCCTGGTTTTTCCGGAAGATGCCGGTCCCCATGAGAATTTCCGCACCGAGTGGTGGTATTACACCGGCAACCTGACCACGCGCCAGGGACGGCATTTCGGATACCAGCTCACCTTTTTCCGACAGGCCCTTTCCTGTGAACCGGTAACCGGGGATTCGCGATGGCGGACCCGGCAGCTGTATTTTGCCCACTTTGCCGTCACGGACACCCGGAACAAGACGTTTCACACCTTTTTCCGCATGAACCGCCAAAGCCTGGGCATTGCCGGCAGCCGGGCCCGGCCTTTCACGGTATGGATCGACAACTGGCAGGTCAAAGACACGGGATCACACCTGGCCCTGGATGCCGTGTCAGATGAGATCTCCCTGTCGTTGACCCTGACACAGGAAAAACCCCCCATTCTCCAGGGAGACCGGGGATTTTCCCGGAAAGGACCCGGAACCGGCAATGCCTCGTTTTACTTTTCCCTGCCCCGGCTGTACACCCAGGGCACCGTCACTGTCGGAAAAGAACGGTTCCGGGTGACGGGCCACTCCTGGTTTGACCATGAATGGAGCACCACGGTGCTGGGAGAGGATGTCCAGGGATGGGACTGGTTTTCCGCCCACCTGGATGACGGCCGGGACCTGATGGTCTGCCGCATCCGAAAAGCAAACGGCACAGCCAGCGGATTCGGATTCGGGAGCATCTCCTTTGCCGACGGTACCTATGTGATCCTGTCGGAAACCGATTTCACCCTCACCCCCAGGGCCCGCTGGAAAAGCCCGGAAACCGGCAAGCGCTACCCGGTCCAGTGGCAGATCCGTATCCCGGACCACGACCTGGATCTTTCGGTCACCCCGGTGATGGACAATCAGGAGCATACCCATGCCTTTGCTTACTGGGAAGGGGCCATGCGCTTTTCCGGCCCCGGAGTCCAGGGCAGGGGATACCTGGAAATGACCGGTTACTGAAACACATGGCAGGCTTTCAAAAAAAGAGGGCCTTCGCCCACAGATTCTGTCACCCGCCCGTTGTTTTTGAAGGGTAGTGCTGCCCGGCATTTCCGGGGCAACATATGTTCTTTACATCCGGGGTCAGGACACGATCTTCCTGGCAAATTCAATGGCTTTCTGACGAATGGCATCGTCCATGGCATCGGGAGTGGTGCAGGAATCGATAAACAATGTGCCTGCATTGACAGTCTTATGGTATTTCTGCATCCGTTTGAAGGCATCCATCATGCCTTCGGCATTTTCATCGAATCCACCGGCCCCCGTGGCAACCAGGGCCTGGCGCTGTCCGTCCACCAGAGAGGCATGATCCGGCTGTTTTGCGTTGGTATACAGACTGTATGTTCGGTCGATAACCGTTTTTATCTGGGCTGAGAATCCCCAGAAATAGAGGGGAGAGCTGAAAATTGTCAATTGCGAATTAATTATTTTTTCCATGATCTCAGGCATATCATCTTTTTGAATGCATCCCGTGGGTTCAGGCTTTTCCTTGCACTTACCGCATCCCATGCATCCTTTTACATTTTTTGAATGCAGGTAAATGCCCTCGACTTCATGGCCAAGCCTCTGTAATTCTTCTTCCACCCAGCTCAGTACCCTGGCTGTGTTTCCTTTTTTTCTGGCACTTCCCTGCAGAATGACGACGTTCATTTGAATCTCCTTGATGAAATTGCTTAATACATTCAATTATCTGTTATTCCCGGAACAGAGTGTAGATATCGTGGAACGATCTGTCAAATGAATGATGTTGATGCTGACCACTGTTTTTCCGCGCAGGTTCAAAGGATGAAGAGGTTTCAATGGTTTCAACACTGCGCCCAAGAGATTCGTGCAACATTTTATCCACTGGATGAGTTTTCTGGGGCAAAATAAATTTATGATACCCAGGCTGTTCAAAAACTGATAGGGTCGAATTGTTCAGGGAGAATGACCGCAACATTGAATTCCATTGAGGATTTCGGCATGAAAAAGAAAAAAAAAGACCGGATCACACCGGCCGGATCACACCCGGAGGAAACAAAAGCCGGTATACCGACGGAGCAATCCGGCACGGCCGCTGACGTTCAATCCCTGCCCGACCGGGAGGCCGGCCGTTTTCCCGTCGTGGGCATCGGGGCATCCGCCGGGGGGCTGGCAGCGTTCGAGGCCTTTTTCTCCGGCATGCCGGCGGATGCGGACCCGGGCATGGCCTTTGTGCTGGTGCAGCACCTGGCCCCGGATCACAAGAGCATCCTCACCGACCTGATCCGGCGCTACACCCGCATGCAGGTCTTTGAGGTCGAGGATGGCATGGCGGTTCAGATCAACTGTGCCTACATCATCCCCCCCAATCGGGACATGGCCTTTTTGAACGGCACGCTGCAACTGCTCGAACCTGCGGCCCCGCGCGGCCGGCGCCTGCCCATCGATTTCTTTTTCCGGTCCCTGGCCCAGGACCAGCGCGAGCGCGCCATCGGTGTGGTGCTCTCGGGCACCGGCAGCGACGGCACCCTGGGGGTGCGGGCCATCAAAGGCGGGGGCGGCATGGTGATGGCCCAGAACCCGGCGTCCACCGAATACGACGGCATGCCGCGCAGCGCCATCGCCACGGGACTGGTGGACTATGAACTGCCGCCGGCCGAGATGCCGGCCCAGCTCATCGCCTACACGGCCCATGCCTTTGGCAGACCGCCCCGGCCCGCCACTGTGCCCCCCAGGACCGAGAGCGCGCTCAAGAAAATCTTTGTTTTGCTCCGGGCCCGGACCGGCCACGACTTCTCCCAGTACAAACCCTCCACCATCCAGCGGCGCATCGAACGGCGCATGGCCGTTCACCAGATCGAAACCATGGAGGACTATGTCAAATTCATCCGGCAGTCGCCCGATGAAGTGGACGCTTTGTTTCGGGACATGCTGATCGGTGTGACCGGTTTCTTCCGCGACCCCGATGCCTTCAAGGCGTTAGAAGAGCAGATCATCCCCAAACTCTTTGCCGGCAAGGACGAGGATGCCACGATCCGTATCTGGGCGCCGGGGTGCTCCACGGGGGAGGAGGCCTATTCCCTGGCCATCCTGCTGGCCGAGCACCAGGAGGCACTGAAAAAGGGGTGCAAGGTGCAGGTCTTTGCCACGGACATCGACAGCCAGGCCATTGCCGCGGCCCGGGCCGGCATCTATCCGGCATCCATCGCCACCGACCTCACACCGGAGCGGCTGGCGCGCTTTTTTGCAGCCGAACCGGGCGAGAGTGCCTTCCGCATCCACAAAGGCATCCGGGACATGCTGGTTTTTTCCGAACAGAACGTGATCAAGGACCCGCCCTTTTCCAGGCTGGACCTGATCAGCTGCCGCAACCTGCTGATCTACCTGGACGGCAATCTGCAAAAAAAGCTCATCCCGCTCTTTCACTACGCCTTGAACCCCGGCGGATATCTGTTTCTGGGGACCTCCGAAACCGTGGGCGGGTTTGGCGATCTCTTTGCAGCGCTGGACCGCAGGCAGAAGATCTACCAGCGCAAGGAAGATCACCTCGGCGCCCGGCGCGCCGGCCTCGGGCAATTCCTGCCCCCCATGACGGGGCCCGACACAGCGCATCCGCGTACCGGCGAGAAGCCGGTCTATCCCCGGAAACTGCCCCTGCGCGAGCTGACCGAACAGGCCCTGCTGCAACAGGTCGTCCAGGCCGGGGCCCTGGTCAATGCCCAGGGGGATCTGCTCTATCTCCACGGCCGCACCGGCATGTACCTGGAACCCGCCCCCGGGGAGAGCGGTCCCAACAATATTCTGAAAATGGCCCGGGAAGGATTGCGGCGCGACCTGACCACGGCCCTGCACAAAGCCGCGCAAACCGGAGAAACCGTGCCGTGCCCGGGACTGCGGGTGAAGACCAACGGCGACTTCACCACCGTCAATCTGACTGTCCGCCCGGTGGCCGTTGCCCCGTCGGCGTCACCCGGGCCGCCCCTGTACCTGGTCATTCTGGAACCGGCACAGGCGCCGGGGATCAGTGAGCAGTGGACAGTGGACAGCGGGCGGTTGTCATCCCAAGAGCCGGCCGGTAAGGATGCCGACACCCGCATCGCGGCGCTGACGCAGGAACTCCGGGCCAAGGAGGAGTATCTTCAGACCACCAACGAAGAACTGGAGACCTCCAACGAAGAACTCAGATCGTCCAACGAGGAGATGCAGTCGGTGAACGAGGAACTGCAATCCTCCAACGAGGAGCTGGAAACCTCCAAGGAGGAGCTGCAATCGGTCAACGAGGAGCTGGCCACGGTCAACGCCGAGCTGGAAACCAAGGTGGCCGACCTCTCACGGGCCAACAACGACATGAACAACCTGCTGGCCGGCACCGGCATCGCCACGGTCTTCGTGGACCTCCAGCTGCGCATCCTGCGCTTCACCCCGACCGCCACAAAGATCATCAACCTGATCCAGAGCGATATCGGCCGGCCCGTGTCCCACATCGTCTCCAACCTGCCCGGCTACTTCAGCCTGAAGGAGGACACGCAGGCCGTGCTCGACACCCTGGTCCCCAGGGAGCTCGACGTGCAGACCGCCGAGGGCCGGTGGTACACCATGCGCATTCAGCCCTACCGCACCGTGGATAACGTCATCGAGGGCGCGGTGCTCACCTTTGTGGATATCACGGAGGCGCGCAAACTGCAGGAGGCGCTGCAAAAAGCGAATGACCAGCTCCGGATGTCGGCGGCGGCGGACGGGTCGGACACGTCGGACACGTCGGACAGGTCGGACACGTCCGACAAACAGCGGAAGGAGCAAGCATGAGCGATTTCAGCAGCCCCTTGCTGCCGCATGGCGGCTATAAACACTTGCGCAGTTACAAGGTGGCCCAGGCGGTCTATGACGCCACCGTGGTTTTTTGCGACCGGTTCGTTGACAAGCGCTCGCGCACCCACGACCAAATGGTGCAGGCGGCGCGCAGCGGAGTCCGCAATATCAGCGAGGGCAGTGGCGCGGCGGCCACTTCGCGCAAGAGCGAGATGCTGCTTACCAACGTGGCCCGCGCAAGCCTTTCCGATGAATTGCTCAGGGATTTCGAGAGCTTCCTGGTCCAACGCAAACTACGCGTCTGGTCCAAGGACGCCCCCGAGGCGCTGACCATGCGCGAGCGCTTGAAGCACGATCTGGCGCCCGATCTGCCACCGGCGCCGGAGGGCACGGTGCAATTGACCGGATTGCTGGGCCTGGCGGACTTTGTGGCGAGGGCCACGCCGGAACTGGCGGCCAATGCCATGCTGTGCGCCACAAACCAGGCTGTCTACCTGCTGCGGCGGCAGGTCGAGAGTCAGGGCCGCGATTTTGTCGAGCACGGCGGTTTCACCGAACGCCTTTACACCGTGCGAGTGCAGGCGCGGGCAGAGCGGGCAGAGATGTCGGACAAGTCAGGCCGGTCGGACAGCGCGCCCGCCCCCGCCTGCCCGTTGTGCGGCAAACTCATGCGCCAGCGTACCGCCAGTAAGGGACCGCACGCAGGACATCCCTTCTGGGGCTGTTCCGCCTATCCCAAGTGCAAGGGCATACGGGACATGTCTGACCCGTCCGACAAATCGACCAAGGGAGAGAAACAATGAAAAAACACACACCGCGCAATCCCGGCGAACTGCGCCGCCAAGCCGAAAAGCGGCTGAGCGAAAGGCAGAGAGGTCAGGAGTCAGAAGTCGGAAGTCAGCAGTCGCCCGAAGACACGGCGCAAACACTCCACGAACTGCGGGTACACCAGATCGAGCTGGAGATGCAGAACGAGGAGCTTCGCGCGGCCCAGACGGAGATCGAAGCCGAGAGAGAGCGTTATTTCGATCTCTATGACCTGGCCCCGATGGGCTACTGCACCCTGTCCGAAAAAGGACAGATCCTGGAGGCCAACCTCACGGCCGCCACCCTGCTGGGAATGACCCGCAGCGCGTTGATCAGGCAGCCGATCTCCCGCTTCATCCTCAAAGAGGACCAGAATATCTACTATCTGTACCGTAAGATACTCTTTGAGACGGGCGAAGCCCAGGAATGCGAACTGCGTCTGGTCAAACCGGACGGCGCACACTTCTGGGCGCATCTGACGGCAACCGCCACGCAATCCGAAGACGATGCACCTTTATGTCGAGTAGTGCTGACCGACATCACCGAGCGAAAACAGGTGGAAATCTATCGCGAGATGGGGCGGGAGATCTTGCAGGTTCTCAACGAGCCGGGCGACCAGCAGAAATCCATTCAGCGCGTCCTCGCTGTTTTAAAGACACAGACCGGGGTCGATGCCGTGGGCCTGCGCCTGCAGGAAGGCGAGGATTTCCCCTATTTCGCCCAGGACGGTTTCTCCAGAGAGTTTCTGCGGACCGAAAACACGCTGCTCGAACGCGGCAAAGATGGCGGCGTATGCCGGGACAAGGACGGCAATGTCCGCCTGGAATGCACCTGCGGCCTTGTCATATCCGGCAAGACCGATCCTTCCAGCCCGCTTTTCACCCAAGGGGGAAGCTGCTGGACCAACGACTCCTTCCCCTTGCTCGACCTGCCGTCTGATCAGGATCCCAGGCTGCATCCGCGGAACAACTGCATCCATCAGGGCTTTGCCTCCGTGGCCTTGATACCGGTTCGGATTCAGGACCAGATGTATTCACGGGAGACATGTATCCGTCATGGCTTCAGCTCCATGGCCCAGGTGCCGGTTCGGACCAGCGACCGGATTGTGGGGCTGATCCAGCTCAATGACAAGCGCAAAGGCCGTTTCACCCTCCAAACGATTGAAATACTGGAAGGCATTGCCGCGCATGTCGGATCGGCCCTGATGCGAAAACGTTCAGAAGAAGAACTGATTGCATTAAAGAGAAGGAATCAGGCACTGTTGGACTACTCGCCGGTGTGCCATAAAATAGTGGATCTTGATTTCAATCTGCAATACATGAGCGCAAGTGGATTCAGAATGCTCAAGATTGCTGACCATGCCCAGGTGTATGGAAAACCCTACCCGTTTGCATTTTTTCCCGCAACGTTTCAAAACGAAATGATACAGAACCTGAAAAAAGTTACAGAAACCGGCCACTCAATCACCATAGAGGCATTGGCCAAAGATATTGAAGGAAAGGATATATGGCTTGAATCCGTGCTGATACCCGTTTTGGATGACAATGGAAAAATTGAATATTTGACGGTCGTGTCTGCCGATACCACTGGGCGCAAAGAGAACGAGAAGGAAAACCAACGTCTTGAGAGGCAGGTGCAACAGAATCAGAAACTGGAATCCATCGGTTCTCTGGCCGGGGGCATTGCCCATGACTTCAATAACCTGTTGTTCCCCATTGTGGGGTTGTCGGAAATGATGCTGGATGACTTCGCCCCCGGCAGCCCGGAACACTATGATGCTCAGCAGATATTCGAGGCCGGCAAAAGAGGCAGAAAACTGGTGCAACAGATCCTTTCTTTCAGTCGGCAATCCGATTATCAGCGCATACCGGTTCATATACAGAAAATACTCAAGGAGGTTTTTACACTCTGCCGCTCCACCATTCCCGCGGAAATCCCTATTGCTCAGGATATTCAAATTGACTGCCGGCCTGTCATGGCAGACCCCACCCAGATCCACCAGATTGTCATGAACCTGATCACCAATGCCTTTCATGCGGTTGAACCGACCGGCGGTACCATATCGATACAACTCAAAGAGATCCGATACAGTCAAAATGATAACCCGGCCGATCAACTGGCATCAGGCACCTATGCCATGCTCTCGGTGTCGGATACCGGCAGCGGCATCGATCCCGCCATTATCAACAAAATCTTTGATCCCTATTTTACAACCAAGGGAAAAGGGCGGGGAACCGGGCTCGGCCTGGCAACTGTATACGGCATTGTCAAGGCGAATGGGGGGGATATCCGGGTATACAGTGAGGTAGGAGATGGCACTTGTTTTCATGTCTATCTGCCGGTGCTGGAAACATCGGAAACCATGGACATTGAAAAACAGCCGCAACCGCTTCCCACCGGCACGGAACATCTCCTGCTGGT
>JAABUD010000254.1 GCA_011389555.1 Desulfotignum sp.
ATGTGCCGTGCTGGATTTATCAGCATCACGCAGTTGAATGACCGTCTCGATCGGATCAAACTGGATAAGTTCGCCGTATTTCATGCGTATCCCGCCTTTTTATTTATCAGTATCTATGGTGGCTGTGCCCTCCATACCCACAATGAGTGCGTCCACCTGCTCATAACAGCGGTATTCCGGATGCCCGGGTTCAGCATACAAAAGCCTGCCTGAATCGATAATACCGTTCCATGATGCCACCACGGAACGGTTTCTGGATATGCCCTGCAGCAGACGGAGCGGGTCTTGTTTCAATTCTCTGTCAAAGAGAATTTCAAGATTATCGAGTACCACAGTTGATCCGGCTTTGTCCACAATTTGATCCAGGATGGATGCCGCCCGAAGGGATCGCTGCCTGGCTGTCAGATCCAGCAGCTCACGTGAAAGGCCCAGATTGATATTGATGACCGATGTCCCCAGATCATCTGCGACCTTCTGGAGCGCATCCGTTTTGCCGGAACCGGATTTGCCTGTTAAAAGGACCAGGCGGTGGTACATCTCGCTGGCTTCATCCAAAGACCGCTTGATATTGTTGACAATCAGATCCGTCATGGTTGTTCCGTCACATTGCTTGGAGCTATGTCTTTGATTTCCTCCAGTATAAAATCCTGAAAACATGGTCACAAACTACTTGGATGCCTGGACAAAATCAAGAAGTTTATAATAGGTCTGCCAGATCGTTGTGGCTGAAAGCAGGTGAAGGTTTGGGGCCGTTTTCAACACGATCCAAGCTTTTTCATGAACCGCGGCAAAGAGATGACGGTAACATCGCTGCTGACAGGAAATTCGTCACTGCCGCTGTAAACAACATATTTCCGGGTGACGTCCACATCATCGCAGATTACGCTGTAATGCCTGCCCAATTTGGGAGCGTTGCCATATTTTATTTCTACGGCCCAGATTTCTGATGACGGCATCCGGATGACCATGTCAATTTTTGCCCCCGCAGCGGTGCGGTAAAAATATGTTTCAGCATGGCCCACCGAGAAAGCATACCTTGCCATATAGAATAGTTATTCCGAAATAACGAGGTTTTTGGCTCTTGGTTTTCTTTTAGTGGCCGATTTGGTTTGTTTCGGTTTGGTTCAGAAACAATTTCGGTTGATACATAACCATTTAGGAAAAATGGCAGCATTGCCAAATTTCCTAAATGGCGATTTGTACCTGGGATACGTGGGAGTAAAATGATTGTGACAAAAGATTCGGGGATGACCGGCCCGGCCGTATCCCCTCCCAGGCGATTGGTTTCATTTGCCTTTTGAATACAGATGAACCAATACAAGCAGGGCAAAAAATCCCGCTGGAAAGGCCAAAACCCAAATCAGCCGCAGGAGCCAGACAAGGAACTCGGCATCGTCCATTGAAGCGACAAATTGAGGTGCCGGAATCACCATGGATGTGGCAAATCCGATGATGAGCAGGCGGGGGAACCAGTATGTGATTTTCGGCCGCATGGAGGCGATTATAGCGCCTGAAATTTTTTTTGCAAAGACCCTGGATTGTTTTGCGCGGAAGAATCGATTCACTTTGCCGTGTATTTCGAGTTGACACGCATCCGGCCGGACACTATAGTGCGAAACAAAAAAGTGGTTCTCAACCCAAAACAGTGAAGGCCCCATGATTCAGAAACTGCTGAAAAAACCCCTGTTGTACATCGTGATTTCAACCCTGTTTTGCAGCAGCACGGTGTTTGCCGGGCAGCCGTCCGCCCCCCGGGTGCGCGTGATGACCATCGAGGAACAGAACGTGGTGCCGGCAAACGAATATGTGGGTCATGTGGAAGCGATCCAGAGTGTGGAACTGCGGGCCCGGGTGGAAGGATTTCTGGAGGAAGTGAGTTTCACGGAAGGGGATCGGGTCCGGGAAGGTCAGGTCCTGTACCGCATCGAGCCGGACGGGTATGCGGCCCGGGTGGCCATGGAAAAAGCCCGGGTGGCCCAGGCGGAAGCGGAACTGACCCGGGCCCGGAGCCATCTCGAACGGATGCGGTCCGTGAACCCGCAAAGCATTTCCGCCCTGGATCTGGACAATGCCGTGGCAGCCGAACTTGCGGCCAAGGCCAACCTGGCCGCTGCCCGGGCCACCCTGGAAAACAGTGAACTGAACCTGGCCTACACCACCATCACCGCGCCCATCTCCGGCCGCATCGGCCGCACGGCCTACACCCGGGGAAACCTGGTCAATCCCGCGTCCGGCGGACTGGCCACCATCGTACAGACCGCCCCGGTCCGGGTGGCCTATGCCGTCAGCGAAAACGATATTGCCGCCGTCCAGAAAGCGATTCAGGAAATGGACACCCCCGGGGGCGCACAACGGCTCTCCCCCCGGTTGATTCTGCCGGGAAATGAACTGTTTCCGGAAACGGGACAGGTGGTCTTTGTGGACAACCGGGTGGACACGGCCACGGGCACCATCACGGTGCGTGCCCGGTTCGACAATGCCGACCGACTGCTGCTGCCGGGGCAGTATGTCACGGTCCAGGTCCGGGCTGCGGCCCCGAAACGCATGCCCGTGGTGCCCCAGTCCGCCGTGCTGGTGAATCAGGAGGGCCGGTATGTGTTGACGGTCAGAGACGGGGTCGCCACGCCTCAGCCCATTGTCACGGGCACGGCCCTGGACCGGATGTGGGCCGTGGAATCCGGGATTGAGGCCGGGGATCAGATCATTGTCAGCGGGATACAGAAAGTACAGCCCGGGCAGCCGGTCACGGTGCTGCCGGCGGATCCGGAGAACTGATCCATGATTTTTGATGTGTTCATCCACCGGCCCCGGCTGGCCGGGGTCGTTTCCATCGTTATCACCCTGGCGGGGTTTCTGGCCCTCATGAACATTCCCGTGGCCCAGTACCCCCAGATCACCCCGCCGGTCATCCGGGTGTCCGCGGTTTACCCCGGCGCCAATGCCGAAGTGCTGGCGGATGCCGTGGCCGCGCCCCTGGAAAAAGAGGTCAACGGCGTTTCCAACATGCTGTATATGTCCTCCACCTGTTCGGATACCGGCAGTTACTCCCTGCAGGTCACCTTTGAAATAGGCAGTGATCCCGACATCAACCAGGTGAACCTGCAAAATCGTATCCAGCTGGCCACCCCCAGGCTGCCGGTGGAGGTGGTGAATCAGGGCATCAGTGTGCGCAAGCGCTCCACTGACATGATGGCGGCCATCAGTTTTTATTCACCGAACCAGACCCGGGATCTGCTGTTTTTAAGCAACTACATCAGTTCACAGGTCAAAGACACCCTGATCCGCATCAACGGGGTCAGCGATGCCATGATTTTCGGAGAAAAGGAATACAGCCTGCGCATCTGGATGGACCCGAAACGCATGACCGCCCTGGGCCTGACCCCGGATGACCTTGTCTCTGCGATTCGCAACCAGAACGTCCAGGCCTCCCTGGGTGCCGTGGGCATGGAACCTCTGGAACATAAACAGCTGGTCCAGTTTTCCCTGCGGGCCAAAGGCCGGCTGACCGATGTCCGGGACTTTGAACAGATCATCATTCGTACCAATGGACAGGGCGGGCTGGTGCGGCTCCGGGATGTGGCCCGGGTCGAGCTGGCCGCCCGGTCCTATACCACGGAATCCATCCTCAACGGCACCCCGGCCAATACCCTGGCCGTGTACCGGGATTCCGACTCCAATGCCCTGGAATCCATGGAAGCGGTGCGCAAAGAGCTTGAAAAAATGAAACCCGGCATGCCCGACGATGTGGCCTATGAAATCATCCTGGACACCACCCGGTACGTATCCGCGGCCATCGATGAGATCATTTTCACCCTGGTCCTGGTCACCCTGCTGGTCATTTCAGTGATTTTCCTGTTTCTCCAGAACTGGCGGGCCACCCTGATACCGTCCGTGGCCATTCCCGTGTCGCTCATCGGCACGTTCGCCATTCTCATGGCCTTAGGCTTCAATGCGAACACCATCACCTTGTTCGCCCTGATCATGGCCATCGGACTGGTGGTGGACGATGCCATCGTGGTGGTGGAGAATGTGCACCGGGTCATGCACGAGGAGAACCTGGACGCACCGGCTGCCACAAAAAAAGCCATGTCCCAGGTGACAGGGCCCATTATCTCCACCACCCTGGTGCTGTTTTCCGTATTTGTGCCCGTGGGATTCATGCCGGGGATCACGGGTGAGCTGTACCGCCAGTTCGCCGTGACCATGTGCAGTGCCGTGCTGTTGTCCGCCACCTGCGCTTTGACCCTGAGTCCGGCGTTGTGTGCCACGTTTCTGACCCGGCACCGGGTGGCGGCCAGAGGGCCCTATGCCTGGTTCAACCGCCTGGTGGATGCCAGCCGCAAGGGGTATGTGGCCGGTTCCGGCTGGATGATCCGCTGGCTGATGGTTCCGGTGCTGCTGTTTGCCGCCGTGATCACGGGAATGGTCTTCCTGTTCACCCATACGCCCACCAGTTTTCTTCCCCCGGAAGACCAGGGCTATTTTCTGATGAATGTCCAGCTGCCCCAGTCCGCATCCCTGTCCCGCACTGCCGCCGTGATGGATCAGATCACCGCTGAAATAAGAGAACTGGACGGCGTGGACAACATGATCGGTGTGTCCGGATTCAGCCTGCTCAGCGGCAATGCCGCCAATGTAGGGTTTTCCCTGGCCATCCTCAAACCCTGGGATGAGCGGCGCGAGCCCCACCAGCAGATGGATGCCATTGTCAGCCGGGCCCGGGCACGGCTGGCAGCCATACCCGATGCCAATGCGTTCGCGTTTTCACCGCCCCCCATCTCCGGGCTGGGTGCCAGCAGCGGATTCTCTTTCCAGCTGCTGGCCAGACAAGGCCAGGATCCCAGGGAATTGTTCGGCATGGCTTTGGGTCTGATGATGGCGGCCAACCAGGACCCGGTGCTGGACGGCGTGTTCACCACCTATACGGCGGATACCCCCCAGATATTCGTGGACGTGGACCGGACCCGGGCCCAGTATCTCAACGTCCCGGTATCCCGCATTTTTTCCACGCTCCAGGCCCATCTGGGATCGTCGTATGTCAATGACTTCAATCTCGGGGGCCGTACCTATCAGGTCAAGATCCAGGCGGATGCCCGGTACCGGGATACGATGGAAGACATCCAGCGCCTGCATGTGCGCAGCAATGATCACAAAATGATTCCTTTGACCAGCCTGGTGACCCTGCGCACGGTTTTAGGCCCCCAGCTCATCAAGCGGTACAACCAGTTTTCCAGCGCGGATTTCAATGGCAACGCAGCACCCGGATTTTCATCGGGCCAGGCCATGGATGCCATGGAAAAAGTGGCCGCGGATGTGCTGGCTCCCGGATTTGACTATGAATGGTCGGCATTGTCCTACCAGGAAAAAACCACGGGCAACGAGGTGGTGTGGCTGTTCGCCCTGGCCCTGGTGTTTGCCTATCTGTTTCTGGTGGCCCAGTACGAGAGCTGGAACCTGCCGCTGTCCATTGTTCTGACCATCCCCGTGGGCACCCTGGGGGCCCTGGCCGGGCTGTGGCTGCTGGATATGCCCCTGTCCATCTACGCCCAGATCGGGCTGGTACTGCTGGTGGGGCTGGCTGCCAAAAACGCCATCCTCATTGTCGAATTCGCCAGGAACCAGCGCAAAACCGGCATGCCTGTGGCCGAGGCCGCCGTGACGGGCGGGGCCATCCGGTTCCGGCCCGTCCTCATGACCTCGTTGACCTTTATCTTCGGCCTGGTACCCATGCTCATCGCCACGGGGGCCGGGGCCGGCAGCCGCCGGGCCATCGGTACGGCCGTGTTTTCCGGCATGTGCGTGGCCACGTTTTTCGGGATTTTCCTGATTCCGGCCCTGTACTATATTTTCCAGACCCTCAGCGAAAAAGGACGGGCCCGGCGGGAGACAAACAAGGCCCGGAACGGCGACTGAGATTGCGATGCCGGACCGTCAGGAACCGGTGATCCCGGACATCACAGATGTCAGATTCTGCCGCCGCTCCAGTGAAGCCGGGTTTTGAGGACCTTGTAGTAGGAGTCGGGCTCAAAAGAGATGAGCTGAAGCGCATGGGGGCTTTTGGACACGAATATCCGGTCTTTGGGATCCATGTTGAATCCTTCCTGGCCGTCCAGGGTCAGGACAATGTCTTCCGGACTGTCTTCCAGCCGGATCTCGATGGCCGTGGTGTCCGGAATGAGCAGGGGCCGGTTGGTCAGGGTAAAGGGACAGATGGGCGTCAGGATAATGGACGGCACGGCCGGATGGACCACGGGCCCCCCCGCGGCCAGGGAATAGGCCGTGGACCCGGTGGGTGTGGCCACGATCAGCCCGTCGGCCCGGAACGTGGTCAGATACACATCGTCCAGGTACACGGCACAGGATGCCAGCCGGGACAGGGCCGACTTGTTGATCACCATGTCGTTGAGCACATCCACGTTCACCAGGACCGCATCCTGCCGCACCAGCCGGATATTGAGCCGGGCCCGCTCATGGATCAGGTATGCTCCCGTGAACACTTTTTCCAGCACTTCCTGCAGATGATCTTCCAGGGTAATGGCCAGAAATCCCACTTCTCCGAATTTTACCCCCAGTAAAGGGATGTTCCTGGTTCCCACCAGCCGGGCCGCGCTCAAGAACGTGCCGTCCCCCCCCAGAACCAGGATACAGATCAGGTCATCCGGCAGATCGGGGCGGTCGGGGTCCAGGATCACGCCTCTGTTTCCGAGTTTCCGGACCAGTGTGTTGGCTGTGTACCATGCATCCTCCTGGTGTTTGACAAAAATCCCGATGCGGGTTTGTTCTCTTTTGTGTGTCATGCTCTCCTGCTCAATGGGCCAGGGCCCAGTTTTCACCGGTTCCGAAATTGACCTTCAACGGGACTTTCAATGGATGCACCCCTTCCATGACTTCCCGGGCCAGATTCATCAGGTCTGACGTTTCCGCTTCCGGTACATCAAAGATGATCTCGTCATGCACGGACAGAATCATTCTGGATTTCATGCCGTGATCCGCCAGGGCCCGGGCCATCCGGATCATGGCCAGCTTGATCAGGTCGGCGGCACTGCCCTGGATCGGGGTGTTGATGGCGGCC
Source organism: Desulfotignum sp. (assembly GCA_011389555.1). Taxonomy (GTDB): domain Bacteria; phylum Desulfobacterota; class Desulfobacteria; order Desulfobacterales; family Desulfobacteraceae; genus Desulfotignum. The sequence goes on from JAABUD010000254.1 coordinate 7,073, forward strand.
CGTTCGGCAAAATGCCGCTGATTGGCATTGGACGCATTGATATCGGGCAGAATTCGTTTCCGGCCGAACATCGTGGTCGATTCCCCGGTTTCCCGGGTCTGCTGAATGGTGGTGTCGATAAACTGTTTCACCCCGGCATAGCGTTTGAAATAATTGTCGATATAGGTCCCGGCCATTTTCCGGCTGATGTTGAGTTCATTGGCCAGGCGGAACGCGCTCATGCCGTAGATGATGCCGAAATTGATGGCTTTGGCCTGGCTGCGCAGATCATCGGTCACAAAACCGGGCAGCACCTGAAACACCTCCACGGCCGTACGGGTATGGATGTCTTCTTCGTTGCGGAACGCTTCGATCAGGATCTCGTCTTGGGCACAATGGGCCAGAATGCGCAGCTCGATCTGGGAATAATCCGCAGACACCAGGGTGCATCCGTCTGCCGGAATAAAGGTTTCCCGGATTTTTCTGCCTTCGGGTTTGCGGATGGGAATGTTCTGCAGGTTGGGGTTGGAGCTGGACAGCCGGCCCGTGGCCGTGATGGTCTGATTGAACGAGGTATGGATCCGGCCGGTGTCTGCATGGATCAGTTCCCCCAGGGCATCGGCATATGTGGATTTGAGTTTGCCCAGGGTCCGGTACCGGAGCATTTTTTCCGGCAGCGGATGGGTGCCGGCCAGTTTTGTCAGCACGTGCACATCCGTGGAATACCCGGTTTTTTTCCGGGTTTTCTTCACGGATTTGAGCCCGAGCTTTTCAAACAGGATCACCCCGAGCTGCTGGGAGGAATTGATATTGAAGGTTTCTCCGGCCAGATCATAAATCTCTTTCTCCAGCTGGTTCATCTCGGTTTCAAAGGTGTCGGACAACCGGGCCAGGGCGGTTTTGTCCACCCGGAATCCCGTCATTTCCATCTCTGCCAGCACGGGGATCAACGGCACTTCGATCTCTGCCATCAAATCTGACAGTCCCTGATCCACCAGCTGTCCTGAAAACCGCTCACACGCCATGAACGTGAGATCCGCATCCTCTGCCGCGTAAAACAACGCCTCTTTTGCCGGAACATCCTGAAACCCGATCTGGTCCCTGCCCTTGCCGGTAATGTCCTCGTACGCCACCATTTTATACCCGAACAGGTCCAGAGCGATCTGGTCCAGGCCGTGGCCCCGGCGGGTGGGATTCAACAGATAGGAAGCGATCATGCTGTCAAACACCACCCCGTTCAAAGGCATGCCGTACCGGGCCAGAACGATCATGTCATATTTGATGTTCTGCCCCGCTTTGTGCTGATTCGGGTCCGCCAGAACCGGCCCCAGGATCCGCAGAACCTCTTTTTTTTCAATCTGCGGGGTATCGTCGGTATGGCCCAGGGGGACATAGAACCCGGTGTGGGCCTGAAAAGAAAAACTGATCCCCACCAGATCGGCGGCCATGGGATGGATGGATGTGGTTTCCGTGTCAATGGCGAACAGGTCTGCCGACCGCAGTGTTTCAACCCGTTTTTCCAGTTCCGCGGCATCCGTGATGATCTGATAGTCTTTGTCAGCCGCATCCTGTTTTCCGGCAAATTCCCGGACAAGCGTCTTGAACTCCAGCTCCTGGAACAAAGCAAACGCCTTGGCATCGTCAAAGGATGTGAGCTGGAAATCCTCGATCGACTGCGTCACTTCGACATGACAGTCAATGGTGGCCAGGTCCCGGCTCAGCAGGACCGTGTCCTTGCCCGTGGTCAGGTTTTCATGCAGCTTTTTTTTGGACGCCACCTGATCCAGGTTTTGGTACAGATTGTCAATGGATCCGAATTCCGCCACCAGCTTGATGGCGGTTTTCGGCCCCACCCCTTTGGCCCCGGGGATGTTGTCGGACGTGTCACCGGCCAGTCCCAGCACATCGATGTACTGTTGCGGGGCAATACCCATCTCCGCCTCGATGCCGGCCGGGTCCAGGATCATATCTTTCATGGGATCCCATAAAATACAGTCTTCTGAAATCAGCTGGATGAAATCCTTGTCTCCGGTGACCATCACCACTTTGAACCCCTGTTCCCGGGCGATCCTGGCATAGGTGCCCACCAGGTCATCGGCCTCGTATCCGGATTTCTGGACAATGGGGAGGTTCAAGGTGGCGATCATCCGGTGAACATCCGGAATCTGCACGGCCATGTCATCGGGCATGGGGGGGCGGTTGGCCTTGTACTCGGCATATCGTTCATGCCGGAAGGTGGGGCCTTTGACATCGAAAAACACGGCGGCATAGGCGGGATTTTTCTCCCGGATCAGTTTCATCAGAATCCGCGTGACCCCGTAGGTGGCGTTGGTGGGATGACCTTTGGCCGTGGTCAGGTGCTGGATGGCATGAAACGCCCGGTACAGGAATGCGCTGCCGTCAATGAGAAATACTGTTTCCGGGGATGCGTTCATAAATGTCCGCCTTTTGGATATTGCAGTTTTTTTCAATAAAAGGCATATATACTATGTTTTCACAGAAAGGAGAAGTACAGATTTGCCATGATCGATGATCCCCAGACCACCCGGCGGCAGAAACGCCGGGAAAAACGGATTCAGAACAGCCGTCGCCAGTGCCATTGCTGCCGGCAGACCTTCATGTTCTGCTGGCGCTGCCGGTGCGGGTTTGCCATCTGCCAGGCCTGCATGCATGAAAACGCCTGGGGCATGACCTGCAACGGCATCACCTGGACCTGCCCGGACTGCGGGGGCCAGAACGGCTACGGCAATCAATGACAGGCAACCACCCAGAAAAGGAGGACACCCTTATGCCGGCACCATGTAAAATCGGGACACTCATTTCCGGAGGCGGCACCAATCTTCAGGCCATCATCGATGCCTGCGAACACGGCCGCATTCCTGCAAAAATCATGTTCACCGGATCGGACACCCCCGGGGTCCGGGGGCTTGACCGGGCCGAAAAGGCCGGCATCGACACCTTTGTGGTGGATTATAAACAGATCATCTCATCCTGCCGGGCCGGCGGCATCTCGCCTGACAACCTGCCGGACGACATCCCCCTCGCGGAAGTCATGGACAAGCAGAAACTGATGGACCCTGAAGATGAACGCACCCGGTTTTTTCTCCAGTCCCGGGCCATTGCGGAAAAACAGCTGCTGGACAAAATCCTGCCTTATGACATTGATCTTCTGGTCCTGGCCGGTTTCATGCGGGTGCTGACCCCGTATTTCATCGACCGCATCAACACGGTGCCGGGGCAATACCGGATCATGAACATCCACCCGGCTCTGCTGCCGGCATTTCCCGGCACGGACGGGTATGGAGACACCTTCCGGTACGGCTGCAAAATCGGGGGGTGTACGGTGCATTTTGTGGATTACGGGGAAGACACCGGCCCCATCATCGGCCAGAAAGCCTTTGAAATCGAAGATACCGACACCCTGGACGATGTGAAGCAAAAAGGGCTTGAAAAAGAGTGGGAACTGTATCCGGCATGTATTGAAAAATTTATCTTACAGGCCCCCGCTACCCCAGGAGCTTGAGCATCAGCGGCACGGCCGTCATGGTGCCGATGGAAGAGCCCAGGTTGGTGAATATCACCACCAGCAGAATCCGGGTGACCGGGTTGCGCCAGAAACCTTTGATGGACACGATATCCCTGGGAATGGCTTCCAGATCCCGCACCTTGGGTTTGCGGGAGAACGCCTCCACCAGACCGGATACCCACCCGGCCGCGATCATGGGATTCAGCGAGGTCAGCGGCGCGGCCAGAACCGACGCGATGATGGTATACGGGTGGGCCATGGCCAGCACTGCGCCCACGCCCGCGAAGATGCCGTTGGCGGCCACCCAGATCCAGATCATGTCCGTGCCCGCGTCTTTGCCTTCCATGGCAAACCCGAAGACGAACAGCACCAGGATCAACCCGGGGATCAGCCATTTGAGGAGTTTGCCCAGGGAACCCGGCGGCGGCACCTGATCAAGGGATGCCAGGGAAGTAAAATGGCCGTCTGTCAAATATTTCCGGATGCCCGGCACATGGGCCGCCCCCACCACGGCCACGACACGGTGCCCTCCGGCTGATGCGATCCGCTGCGCCAGATACTGGTCCCGCTCATCGATGAGCACCTGCTCGATAATGGGATGAAATTTTTTCACATCCGCCAGCAGGGTCTGAAGAATATCCTCCTGTTTCATCTTTTCAATATCTTCTTCCTGGATATCATCGGCAGACCCGAACGAGAACACCATGGAAAACAGCAGCTTGATTCTGGCCCACATCCCCATGCCCCGCCATACCCGGGACAGGGTGATCTGAATGTCCCGGTCCGCCGGTACCACATCCGCTTCGATTTTCTCCGCCGCCTCGATGGCATTGACCATTTCCTGTCCCGGACGGATATCGAACCGGTCGGCAATCTTTTTCTGGAACGAGGCCAGCAGCAGATTCATGAACAGCATCAGGGATCTTTTTTCCTTGATCACCTTGATGATATCCATGTTCCGCCACCGGTCCGTGTCCCTTATGGCCGCCAGCCGTGTGGGGCACAGTTCCACGCACACCGTGTCCGGGGTTTCGGCCTCGATGGTATCTGTCACCAGCTGGGCACTGTCTCTGGAAACATGGGCCGTGCCGATCAGAATGATTTCCGTGTCTTTGTGCTGCAACCGGTGGATCGACGGGTTGTCTTCGTTTGCATGTTCCATTCTTTTTTTGCCTTTTCTTGAGAAAGCGTAAAAATACCGCCTGATTATACGCATTTTATCGGGCATGGCAACAGCTAAATCTTGACCTTCCGGCAGGGTTCTGGTATTGACCGGTGTATGAAATCTATAGATGAACAGATACTGCGATCCACCAAGGAAATTATCGTCAAGTTCATTGAAATGGGCCGGCTGTCCCCTTCCAATGTCCATGAAGCGTTCAAGGATGTGTATGCCACCGTGGATGAAACAGTGAAAACACACATACAGCCCGATGGTCCGCCCCATGACACAAACAGATGACGGCCTGTCCCCCCGGCTGGTCCCGGGCATCCGCACCGGCCTGAAAAAAGGGTGGAACGGATATATCTGGCTGCTGAAAATCATTGTGCCGGTGTCGTTTGCCACGGGACTGCTGGTGTATTCCGGGGTGATCTACAAACTGGATTTTCTGCTGACCCCGGTGATGACCTGGATGGGCCTGCCCGCTTCCGGGGCCCTGGTGATCATTGCCGGCATGTTCACCGGCATCTACGGCACGGTGGCGGCCCTGTCCGTCATGCCGTTCGCCATGGAGCACATGATCCTGCTGGCCGTGTTCACCCTGATCTGCCACAACCTGATCCAGGAGAGCATGGTCCAGGGATGGTCCGGCATCAATCCGTTCTTTGCCGCCGGCTTCCGCCTGGTGGCCGCGTTTACCGTGACCTTGTGCTGTGCAAAACTCATGGGCGTGACCCCGGACACCTCCGCGCCTCATGCCGCGGCAACCCTGCCGGAACCGAACCCTGTGTTCACGGCCTGGCTGGCCGGGTGGGCCGTGGACACCCTGAAACTCGTCGCCCAGATCTTTGGCATCATCATGCCGCTCATGGTGTTGATGGAACTGGCCAAGGCCTTTCACGTCATTGAGATCATCATCCGGCCCCTGCAGCCGGTGCTGTCCTTTCTGGGCCTGGACCGGTCCTGCGGCATGCTCTGGATGACGGCCGCCGTGTTCGGCCTGGCCTACGGATCGGCCGTCATCGTGGAGGAAACCCGGACCCACACCTATGAACCGGAAGCATTGACCAAGCTGCATCTGTCCATCGGCATCAACCATGCCATGATCGAAGATCCGGCCCTGTTTCTGCCCCTGGGCATCCCTGTGTTCTGGCTGTGGATTCCCCGGCTGGTGGCCGCCATCCTTGTCACCTACACCTTTTCTTTGTTCACGGCCCTAAGGAGATCGTATGCTCAGCGAACTGGCCATAAAAAAATTCGCCATTATTGATGACATCCGCATCTCTTTTGATTCCGGCCTGAATGTGCTGACCGGCGAAACCGGTGCGGGCAAATCCATCATTGTCCAGGCCGTGAGCCTGCTTTTGGGAGCACGGGCATCGGCCGACCTGGTGCGTACCGGTGAAGACACGGCCGAACTGGAAGCGGTTTTCGACATCGCCCCGGATTCCGAACCGGCCCGGATGCTGCATGATCAGGGCATGGATCCGGGCGAAGGACTGATCATCCGCCGGGTGATTCACCGGTCCGGCACCAGCCGGGTCTTTGTCAACTCCCGGCAGTCCACCCTGGAATTTCTCAAACAGGTGACCCGGAACCTGGCCGGCATTTCCAGCCAGCATGCCCACCAGGGACTTCTGCGGGACGACAACCACCTGGACATTCTGGATGAATTTGCCGGCACCCCGGCCCTGCGCCGGGAGGTCGCGGACCTGTACCGGACCCTGGTGCCCTTGAACCGGCAGATCCAGGAGATGGCAGCGGAAAAAAGCCGCCGGGAAACGGAAAAAGAACTGATCCAGTTCCAGGTCGATGAAATTCAGAACGCAGCGATTCAGCCGGATGAAGACGAACACCTGGAACATCGGAAACAGGTCCTGGCCAATGCCGCAAAAATATTTGAAGCCGTGAACGGCACGGTGCACCAGGTGTATGACCGGGAAGGCTCCGTGGTGGAACAGCTGGCCGGCCTGATGTCCGGCATTGCGCGGTTCCGGGATGCGGACCCGGCCCTGGCCGGGACAGCCGACCGCCTGGATGCCGTGATCCTGGATCTCCAGGATATCACCCACACCCTCCGGGATTATTCCCTTACCATCGATCTGGACCCGGAATCTCTGGATGCCGTGGACCAGCGCCTGGATCTCATCTCGAAGCTCAAGCGCAAATACGGGGGCAGCCTGGACACGTTGTTCGCGCGGCACAGGGAACTGGCACAGCAGCTGGATCAGACCCTGGACATGGACCGGCAGATTCAGGAACGGATTCAGGAAAAAAAAGAACTGGAAGCCCGTCTCAGGCAGAAAGCCGGCACATTGTCCAATCAGCGGCAACAGGCCGCCACCCGCCTGTCCGGGCTGGCCGCGGATGAACTGGCGGCCCTGGAAATGGACAAGGCCCGGTTCGAGGTATCCGTGTTCAAGGAACCCGGGGATACGTCCAAAGATATCTGTACCCTGTCCGGACACAAACTGACGGCCGCCGGCATGGACCGGGTCCGGTTCCTGCTCAGCCCCAACCCGGGAGAAGCCCCGAAACCCCTGGCCAAAATCGCCTCCGGCGGTGAACTGTCCCGGATCGTTCTGGCCCTGAAAGCGGTCCTGTCCAGAACCCAGTCCTTTGAAACCCTGATTTTCGATGAAGTGGATGCCGGCATCGGCGGGGCCACATCCGACAAGGTCGGCCAGAAACTGGCAGCGCTGGGAGACCATCACCAGGTGATCTGCATCACCCACCTGGCCCAGATCGCCCGGTATGGGGGCCACCAGTTCCGCATCGCCAAACAGGTGGTCCAGGGCCGGACCTGCACCGATATCGTCCCCCTGACCACCCTGGAAGACCGGATCGATGAAATCGCCCGAATGCTGGGCGGCACCTCCATCACCCCTGCCACCCGGACCCATGCCCGGGAACTGCTGACCGGTCCGGCAAATCATCCGGCTTGACAAAACCGGCTGGATCTGATTATATTACTGATCAATATTAGCAATCTATTGTAAATTTTCAACCGGTTTGAAACCAAGGAGTTATCATGCCTATATACGAATTCAAGTGCTCGACATGTGACAACTTTTTTGAAGTCATTGTCATGGGGTCTCAGAAAGATGAGGCCGTTGCGTGCCCGAAATGCCAGTCCAGCGAATTTGAGCGGGTGGTGTCCACCACCCACTATGCCATGGGCGGATCTGCCGGGCAACCGCCGGCCAAAGGGGTCTCCACCCAGGAACGGAACTGTTCCAGCGGCTCCTGCACCACCTATACCGTTCCCGGCGAAACCCGGGGCTGATCACAGGAGGTTTTTTTATGACGGAATATGCCAAACTGATAATTGATGGAAAAGAACTGACACTGCCGGTGATCATCGGCTCGGAAGGGGAAAAGGCCATCGATATCCGGCATCTGCGAAAAGATACCGGGTGTATCACGTTTGATCCCGGTTACGGCAACACCGGGGCCTGCAAAAGCGCCATCACCTATATGGACGGTGAAAAAGGAATCCTGCGATACCGGGGTATCCCCATCGAACAGCTCGCGGAAAAATCCACATTCGTGGAAACGGCGTACCTGCTCATTGTGGGCCGGCTGCCCACCAGAGAGGAGCTGACCCGGACATCCGTGATGCTCAACGACTTTTCTCTGGTTCATGAGAACATGAAAGCCTTTTACCAGAACTACCCGCCCCGGGCCCATCCCATGGGCATCCTGTCCGCCATGGTCAATGCCATGCGCTCTTTTCACCCGGAACTGGTGGACCTGGAAGAGGAGATGAACAACACGTTTCTGCGGCTGATCTCCAAAATCCGCACCATGGCGGCCATGTCCTACAAATTCTCCATCGGCCAGCGGGTGACCTATCCCCAGCCCGGCCTGTGCTACTGCGCCAATTTTCTGAACATGATGTTTGATAATGACGTGGTACCCTATCACATCGATGATGATCTTGTGCGGGCATTGAACGTGTTCTGGATTCTCCACGCCGATCATGAACAGAACTGCTCCACCACGGCGGTGCGGGTGGTCGGGTCCGGCAGGGTCAATATCTATGCCGCCATATCCGCAGGCATCAGTGCGCTGTGGGGTCCTCTTCACGGCGGGGCCAACCAGGCTGTGATCCACATGCTCGAACAGATCCGCGAAGACGGCATGACCATTGAACAGGCCATCGCCCGGGCCAGGGACAAAGAGGACCCGTTCCGGCTCATGGGATTCGGACACCGGGTCTACAAAACCTATGACCCCAGAGGCAGGATCATGAAAAAAATGTGTGACATGGTTCTGGCCAAGGTGAACCGGGAGGATCCGCTGCTGGATATCGGCCGGCGCCTGGAAGAAGCAGCCCTGGAAGACAGTTATTTCAAGGACAAACACCTGTACCCGAACGTGGATTTCTACGCCGGCATCGTGCTGCGGGCGCTGGGAATTCCCACCAACATGTTCACGGTGATGTTCGCCATCGGTCGGCTGCCCGGGTGGATCGCCCAGTGGAAAGAGGACATGGCAGACCCGGAAATGAAAATTTCCCGGCCCCGGCAGATCTACACGGGCAACACGGTCAACGACTATACCCCCATTGACCAGCGCACCACCGACAACGGGATGGCGTAAGCCCCTGCCATGGCGCCGGCCCGGATCATCGCCCACCGGGGCGCCCGGAGCCTGGCCCCGGAAAACACCCTGGCGGCTGCCAGAGCGGCCTGGCAGGTGGGGGCCCATGCCTGGGAAACCGATGTTCAGATCACCCGGGACGGCGTTCCGGTGCTGTTCCATGATCAGGATCTGCTGCGGTGCACGGATGCCGAATCCCGGTTCACGGACCTGACATCCGAAGACCGCTGTCCATATCAGTTGTCTGCCTTTTCCTCAGAGGAGCTCAAGACCCTGGATGCCGGGTCCTGGTTCGAAGCTGCCGACCCGTTCGCCACCATCCGAAACAAGCAGGTCGCCCCCCGTGTGCTTGCCGGATTCGGAAATGAAAAAATTCCCACCCTGGAACAGGGCCTGGATCTTACCCGGTCCCTGGACTGGCAGATAAACCTGGAACTCAAGGATTACGGCACGGATCCCCGATTGTTTTGCACGGTGGACATCACGCTGGCGGAAATTGCAGATTCCCGGATTCTCCCGCACCAGGTGATCCTGTCCTCTTTCAACCATGCCTGGCTGGACCGGGTCCGGCAGCAGCGGCCCGACATCGCTGTCCAGGCACTGGTGGGAACATCCCGGGCAGACATGGCCCGATTTCAGCCCGGGACCTTTGAGGTTTACAACCTCGATGCCGACCTTGTGGATCCGGATTCTGTGACCCGGCTGGTGCAGCAGGGATTTCAGGTCAACCTGTTCACGGTGAATGATCCCGTGGTCGCCGCCCGGTTCGTGACCGCCGGTGCCGGCGGCATCATCACTGACTTTCCCCAGTTTTTTTGGTTCCACTGAGACCCCGGTCCTCCGGCATGGTAAAAAAAGACCCCATGTTATTTTGATGGAATCTGTGCCGGGACCGAAGGATCCGTCTCCGAGGATGTCTGTTCCAGTGTCCCGGCATTTTCAAAACCGGACCCATTGCCGCCTCCGACCTTTTCTTTGTTCCGCCTGACCAGGGCCACCAGATCATTGAGGTATTCTTTCATCTGATTTGCCTGGGAATTCATCTGCTCCGCCGCACTGGCCGATTCTTCCGCATTGGCCGCGTTCTGCTGTACCACATGGTCCATGTCGGTCACCGCCTGGCTCACACTTTCAATGCCTTCGGCCTGCTCCCCGGACGCCTCGGCAATCTCATCCACCAGCGCACCCACTTTGGAGGAGATTTCCTTGTTGGTTTTAAACGAGTCCTGGGTCGCCCGGGTGAACCGGCTGCCTTTTTCCACGGATTTCATGGTGTTGCCGATGAGGACCGCCGTGCTTTTCGCCGCTTCTGCGGCACGCATGGCCAGGTTTCTTACTTCATCGGCCACCACCGCAAATCCACTGCCGGCTTCACCGGCCCGGGCCGCTTCCACCGCTGCATTCAACGCCAGAAGATTGGTCTGAAAGGCGATCTCATCAATGGTTTTGACGATCTTGTCCGTCTCCTGGCTCGAGTCGGAAATCTCCTTGATGGCCACGCTCATATCATTCATATGGCGGTCCACCTCTTCCACAATCTGCTCGGCCTCACGGGTCATTTCCTTGGCTTTTCCCGCGTTTTCCGCATTCTGTTTCACCATGGAAGAGATCTCTTCCAGTGACGAAGAGGTTTCCTCGATGGATGCCGCCTGTCGTGAGGCCCCGTCGGAAAGGGTTTGACCGTCTCTGGCAATGTGTTCAGAAGAGGTTATCATCTGGTCCGTCTCTCCCATCACACCATTGATGACCCTGTTGATTCTGCCCACTATCCTCTTGATGGACACGGCTGCGTAAATAATCCCGATAATCAGGGCCGCAAGAATCGTGACCAAAATCGCTTTGCTGGAAAAACCGGTCTGGGCATGTAACTTTCTTTCCGCGGATTCAGCCAGATTTTTACAGGCGGCGAACAAGGCCTTTTGATCCTGGTCCATGGCGTTTCTCAGGCTGTCCTGAAACAGGACCTGTTCCCGGTACGCGTTCACTGATCCCACATATCTCTCCAGCATCTGTTTGATGTTTTCCGCCCGTTCACTGAGCGATTCGCTGTTGGATGATTTTTCCGCCCATTCATTCCTGGCCCCGGCAAACTCACCGAGACTTTGCTCCAGGATCCTCCAGTTGGCCTCCGATGCCCTGTAATAATAAGCCATGGTGGAATTGGACAGGATTTTTGCGGTAAAGACCATGTCCTCTTTCCATAATTCCGCACCTTCCACCATTTTGAACATCTCTTCCAGTTCGGAATCAGACTGTTTTGCCAGATCGGTTTTGGCCGCGTTTGCCGATATATATGCCTCAAAATGCTCCCTGTATGTATTCATGGCATCTCTGGCCGAAGCAATTTCCTGTGCTTGCTCCGGGGAGATTCCCGCTTCCGATTCGAGGCGGGTCAGCATGGCATCTCCCTGCTCAAGAAGGGAAAACGCCGCGGTATAGGCTGCTTCTTTGCCTGCGGTATCATCCTGTATCTCAAAAAGCATGTATTTGTTTGATTCATCCCTGAAAGCAGCCGCCAGGCTTTGAAGTGAATTCACCTGCGTGTACATCTGCATTACCGCATCCACCCGGCTCAGGCCGTAATACCCGGCACCTCCTACCCCCAGCATCAACACCAGCATCAAGGCGATTCCAGATGTAATCCGCTTTCCCAGAGTCATTTCATTGAAAACAGTCATCGCTTCTTACTTCCTTCCAGAGTATTTCGCAACTCCGTTTTTTTCGCTTCCCAACATTGCAAAAACAGAAACTCCATCCCAGCTCCTTCTTAGTCCAGGAAGAACCACTTTGTCAAGAAGTCGATGTCCGGCTTCGTATTCACAGCACACCGATTTCATGTGTACACAAGATCCTGACCCATCGAATCAGCCTGACCCCAAACTTTTTTAGAAAAAAGAACGGAATCCTGCCACAGCCCGGTCGATATCTTCAACGTCAATGTCCAGATGGGTGACCAGGCGCACGGAGTTGCCCGGGCTGATACAGATACCCAGACCGGCCAGGTGCTGTGTCAGAGCCGTCATGTCCGCGTCGATGCGGGCATGGACCATGTTGGTCTGAACCGCATCCATATCGACATGAATGGCCTCGATGCCGGATACACCCTCGGCCAGGCGGGCCGCATGGGCATGATCCTCGGCCAGCCGGTCGATGTTGTGAGACAAGGCATACAGGCCGGCCGCCGCCAGAATGCCGGCCTGGCGCATGCCGCCCCCCACCATTTTCCGCCACCGCCGGGCCCGGGCGATGAATGCCCCTGAACCGCACAGCACCGATCCCACCGGGGTCCCCAGTCCTTTGGACAGACAGCAGGACACGGAATCAAACAAGGAGGTGATCGCTGTGACATCCACGCCCAGCTTGACCGCCGCATTGAACACCCGGGCTCCGTCCAGATGGAATCGCAAGCCATGCCGGTCTGCCAGGGATCGGGCTTCCTTGAGATAGTCCATGGGCAGCACCTTGCCGGCCTGGGTGTTTTCCAGGCAAAACAGCCGGGTCCGGGCAAAATGAAAATCATCCGGCTTGATAACCTGTTCCACTTTGGCCAGGTCCAGGGTGCCGTCTTTTTCAAAATCCAGGGGCTGGGGCTGGATACTCCCCAGCACCGCCCCCCCGCCGGCTTCATATTTGTATGTATGGGCGGTCTGGCCCACGATATATTCCTCTCCGCGCTGGCAGTGGCTCAGCAGGGCCACCAGATTGGTCTGGGTGCCCGAGGCGCAGAACAGGGCATCCTCCATGCCGGTCAGGCCGGCCGCCGTCTGCTCCAGCCGGTTCACCGTGGGATCTTCTCCATACACGTCATCCCCTACCTGTGCCGTGATCATGGCCTCCATCATCTCCCGGGAAGGCCGGGTCACGGTGTCGCTTCTCAAATCGATCTGTTTCATGGATTCTTTTCCTCCGGGTGTGCCGTCGTTTGTCACATCAGTATCCCGCCTTTTTATCACAACTGCCGGCAGAGATTGAATTCATTGACATTTCTACCGGCAATCAGTACACTTCCAGTAATCATCACGGCCTGGGAGACCCCAACAAAGGATGAAAGTATAAACAGTCCGGTATTCGCTTAACATGTAACACTTAACACGTAATACTTTCATATAAAAGTCAAATGAATAATATTGCCTCGCGACATTGTCTTTTCATCGGTGTTCTCCTGTCAGCGGTGATGTTTGCCATGTCCCAGTTCTACCGGTCCTCGGTGGCGGTGATCTCTCCGGATCTCATGCAGGAGATGGGATTGAACGCCCTGGACCTGAGCCGGATATCGGCCGCATTTTTCTATGCCTTCGCGCTCATGCAGATCCCGGTGGGTATTTTTCTGGACACGGTGGGTCCCAAGGCCGCCATGGTCGGGTTGACCCTGGTGTCGGTGGCCGGGGCAGTGATTTTTGCCCTGGGCACAAGCCCGGCCTGGCTGATCTTTGGCCGGGTTCTTCTGGGCATCGGCATGGCCTGCAATTTCATGGGCGCGCTCAAATTGCTCACCCTGTGGTTTGCCCCCCGGCAGTTCGCCACATTGTCGGCCATGGTGGTGTCTCTGGGTACTTTGGGGAACATTGCGGCGGCTACGCCCCTGGTGATTCTGGTGGGATGGGTGGGATGGCGGCACAGTTTTCTGATCATTGCCGGATTTACCTTGTTTCTGGCGCTGGTCTTTCTGGCACTCATCCGGGAACGGGCCGGCGGAACAGACACGACCGAAACCGGGGATGAAACAGATGTCCGGCCCCGCGTATCCCAGACCCTGACCCGGGCATGGGACCTGTTTCACCGCAAAGACTACTGGATCATCTCTTTGGCCACGTTCTGCCGGTACGGCATATATGCTGCGGTCCAGGCCCTGTGGGCCGGGCCCTTCCTTATTTATGTACTGGAACTGCCCGCAGTCACGGCCGGCAATATCCTGTTTCTCATGAGCATCGGCCTGATTGTGGGATGTCCTGTGTGCGGCTGGCTGTCCGACTCTGTGGTGGGGTCCCGGAAAAAAATCATCATTCCCGGTATGTTCTGCATGGTGGGCCTGCTGCTGGGCATGAACCGGCTGACACCGGATTCCGGGGTGTGGATCGTGTACCTGGTGTTTTTTTCTTTTGGCCTGGCATCCGGGTCCGGTCAGGTGATGTACGCGCACATCAAGGAACAGGTTCCCCGGGCCAATGCCGGGCTGGCCATGACCGGCATCAATTTCTTCACCATGGCCGGGGTGGCCGTGTTTCTCCAGGGGATGGGCCATGTGATGACCCGGTTTTTTCCAGAAGCGTCGTTGACCCTGCCGGCGTTTCATCTGGCGTTCGGCGTCTGTGCCGCCTGCCTGACCGGCATTGCGCTCTTGTACTGCCTGACCCGGGAAACGCTTGAAAAACGCCCTGCCCGGTAATGGCCGTCCCTATCCAGCATCCCCCTGATTTTGATGATCCGATCCGTTGGCCCGGCCGGATTCATCCACAATGGAAAACGACGGCAAAAGACGGAAACCCCCTTTACAGTCAAGCCCAAAAAACCGTATAAGGGAGAAGATACATCCAAATTCAACATCCGCAGGACAAGGAGAACAGATGGACATGTCACCGGAAAAAACACGAATCGGATTCATCGGACTGGGGGTCATGGGACACAGCATGGCCGGCCATATCCTGGACAGCGGATATGATCTTTGCCTTTACAACCGGACCCGGTCCAAAGCAGATGACCTGGTGCACCGGGGTGCGGTGTGGGCCGAATCCATCAAAGATCTGGCAGAAAACGCGAACGTGATCATATCCATAGTGGGGTATCCTCAGGATGTGGACCGCATTTACCTGGATCCGGACGGCATCCTGGAAAACGCCGCACCCGGCACCCTGGCCATTGACATGACCACTTCGGAACCGGCACTGGCAAAGACCCTTTACACCCGGGGAAAGGAAAAACGCATCCATATCCTGGATGCCCCGGTGTCCGGCGGGGACCTGGGAGCAAGAAACGCCACCCTGTCCATCATGGTGGGCGGCGACAAAGACGCTTTCAACAGGGCGCTTCCCCTGCTGCAGGCCATGGGTCAAAACATCGTGTACCAGGGACCGGCCGGATCGGGCCAGCATACCAAAATGGCCAACCAGATCGCCATTGCCGCGAGCATGGTGGCCGTGTGTGAAGCCCTGGCCTATGCAAAGCGGGCCGGGCTGGATCCCGACGTCGTTCTGGCTTCCATCGGTCAGGGTGCGGCCGGGTCCTGGTCCCTCAACAACCTGGGCCCCCGCATGCTCAAGGGGGATTTTGCCCCGGGATTCTATGTCAAGCATTTTATCAAGGACATGACCATTGCCGCGGACTCCTCCAAAGATCTGGGCCTGGACACCCCGGGACTGGACCTGGCCAAAACACTGTACCAGCGGCTGGCGGACAAAGGATATGAAACCGACGGCACCCAGGCCCTGTTCAGGCTCTTCTAAGCTGGGGAGCTGGGGTCAGGCCTTGCATTTTTGACGTTTCTCAGGCTTCGCAAGAAACGTCAAAAACGCAAGGCCTGACCCCATCATTTGAGGAACACTGTCAGGGCGGCGCCGCAGGCGGTGAGGAGTGCGCACAGGAAAAAAGCCGGGGAAAAACTGCCGAATGCATCGGCCAGCATACCTGCCAGCATGGGTCCGACAATCTGCCC
>JAABUD010000255.1 GCA_011389555.1 Desulfotignum sp.
GCACCGGGCAGCCAGGCATGCATGGGCATCACCCCGTTTTTGGCAAACCCGAACAGGCAGGCAAAAAACAGGCAGGTCACCAGGGTATCCCCGGTGCCGGCAGGGATGATGCCGGTATGGATATTGTCGGCAAAGGTCAGGTTCCCCCCCAGAGTAAACAAAATGATCATGGCCGGCAGGACCAGTCCCACGGACCCCCCCAGCAGAAAGGTCAGGTATTTGCGGGCACCGCCCCTGCCTTCTTTGTCCTGGTGGTGGGCCACCAGCGGATAGGTGGAAAGAGAGAGCATCTCATAGAACAGATACAGGGTCAGCAGGTTGCCGGAAAACGCCACCCCGATGGCTGCACACAGTGCCAGGGCAAAGCAGATGAAAAACCGGGTCTGGGCATGTTCAGACAGCCCCCGCATATACCCGATGGTATAGGCGGCCGCCACAATCCACAGAAACGAGGACACCAGGGCAAATATGATGCCGAATGCATCCACCCGGAACCGGATGGCCAGTTCCGGCAGCACCTGGATCAGGGTCACCTCCACCACATGGCCGGCCAGGATCCAGCCGGCCAGCAGCAGCACCATGCTGAACTTTACAGCCGCTGCCGCAAAGGTCCAGAACTCCCTCAGGTTGGGGTGCCGGCGGCTCAGGGCAATCAGGGGCACGGCCCCTAAAGACGCGCACAAAGCGATCACCGGGGCGGTCTGATAAAAGGCGGCGGAAAACATGACCTGTCAGATGACTCCTTTCTACATACCGGCCGGCAGGGACCAGCGGATCAGGTACTGGACCACCTCGTTGGTGTAAATCCCCAGACCGAACAGGGCTGCGCCGGTAATCACCAGGGGCAGCATCATGGTCAGGGGGGCCTCGTCCATATGGATGTTCAGGGCGGCTGCATGGGTGGTTGGGCTGCCATTATCCATCCCTGCATCATCCAGGCGGCCGAAAAAAGCCATCTCCAGCAGCTTGAAAAACATCACCACCGCCACCAGGCCGGCAATGATCAGGGCTGCCACAAACACCCATGCCCCGGCCTGCACCGCTCCCTGGAGCAGATACCACTTGGAAAAAAAACCGCAGGTGGGGGGGATGCCCACAACCGATGCCGCAGCGACCAGAAACACACCGGCGGTCACCGGCATCCGCTGGAAAATTCCCTGCATGGCCGCGGCCGTGCTTTCTCCGGTCCGGTAGATGATGGCCCCCACGGCCATGAACAGGCACAGGGTCATCAGGCCGTCCGCCAGTATATGATAGACCGCACCGGTGTATCCGGCCGTGTTGGCCAGCCAGGCCCCGCCCGTGAGATATCCGATCTCCGCCACGATGATATAGGTCAGCATCTTGCGCAGGTCCCGCTGGGCCAGGGCCGTGATCATTCCCAGCACGGCGGCGGCAGATGCCAGATAGATCACCAGATGACTCCAGGCGATCTGCTGGAAAACATAGTCGGCGGAAAACACCGTGAACATGATTCTGAGCATCACATACACACTGACTTTGGTCATGAGCGGGGCGATGAGGCAGGCCGTGGTGGTCCCGGCCCGGCTGTAGGCATTGGGCAGCCAGGCATGGAGGGGAAACAGCGCCATTTTGATCCAGACCCCGAGAATGATCAGGGTGAATCCGATCCGCACATTGACCGATTCCCGAAGTTCGGGACGGCTGAGGATCTCGGCCAGGTCGGCCATGTTCAGGGACCCGGTCATGATATAGATATATCCCACCCCCAGCAGATAGAAACTGGCACCGATGGTGCCCATCACCAGGTACCGGAAGGTGGCGTAATACGCCTTGCCCTTGCCCCGGGCCAGCAGGCCGTAGCTGGACAGCGCGGAAATTTCCAGCAGTACATACAGATTGAACACATCCCCGGTGGCGGTCATCCCCAGAAGACCGGCCACCAGCAGGGCGAACAGGGCATAATAGTGGTTCAGCCGGTCCGGGTTGTCCTGCCGGGCCGTGTGCATGGAATAGATGGCCGTGAGCAGGGCGCAGGCAGTGATCAATACCAGGACCCCGGCACTCAGGTGGTCGATCACCAGTTCGATGCCCATGGGCGGGGTCCAGTCTCCCATGCGGTAGTGAACGGCCTGTCCTGTCTGCACCACCTGGATCATGGTGGCCAAAGCCGCTGCCAGGGAGATGGCAATGGAGACGATCAGCAGGCCGTACGCGGCCCGGTGGCCCAAAGGGCCGATCAGGGTCAGCACCAGGGAGGCGAACACCGGTACCACAATCATGAGGGCAGGGGCCTGGTCCATCATTTTCGCATATCCTCCAGGATCTCATCCTCCTCGATGGTGCCGTGGACCCGCTGAATCTTCTGCAAAAGGGCCAGGGCCACCCCGAGCACAGCCACTCCCACCACGATGGCCGTGAGAATCAGCACATGGGGCAGCGGATTGGCATAGGCGGCGGCATCCAGCAGGGGCTGCTTGTCCGGGGAAAATTTCAGGATCGGCACCGTGGCCCCCCGCTTGACCCCGATGGACACGATAAACAGCAGAATCGCGGTTTGAAAGATCACCATTCCGATGATTTTTTTCATCAGGTTGTTGCGGACGATGATCCCGAACAGCCCGATAAAGAGCAGCACGATGGCGGCCCAGTAGTTGTATTTGGCGATGATGAAATAAAACAGCTCATCCATGGCGCTACAACCCGTCTTCCAGATCCCCGCCTGAGGCGAGATCATAATACAGCGATACCATCACCGCCATCACGGTGATCCCCACCCCGACTTCCACCGCCAGGATACCATGGGACCGGGCCATCACTTCGGACACCCCGAGAACGCCTGCCAGCGCACCATATCCCAGAAAATTCCACCCCAGGCCCAAGCAGACGGCACCGATGCCGGCATACAGCAGAACCCCGCCGGCACAGCACCAAAGCACGGCATGTTCCCGGAACCGGTTCATGGAGAACTTCAGGTTGTAGCACAGGGCCAGCAGGATAAAGCTGGCACCGAAAATCACTCCGCCCTGGAACCCGCCTCCGGGGCTGTAATGGCCGTGGCACAAAACATACAGCGCAAAAATCTGCATCACTGGAATGATGGACTGGGCCGCGCCCCGCAGCACGGTATCCCGGCCCTCCCGTTCGGGGCGCAGGTGCAGCACCTTCCGGTGCTTGTGGGAGGTATGGCGCAGCACCACCATGACCACCAGGGCCGCGGCAAACACCACCACGGCCTCGAACAGGGTGTCATAACTCCGGTAATCCGCCAGCACCGCCGTCACCACGTTGGGGGTGGCGGTTTCATGGTACCCCTGTTCGATAAACCCGGGCGACAGATGGGTGCTGGCCGGAGAGGCAGGATCCGCCCAGTCCGGCAGATCCCGGGTAGCGCCAATCATCATCACGGCACAGATCACCGCAATGACCAGGGTGAGCTGTTTGATTCCCTGCTCTGTAGGCCGGTCTTTCTTGATCCACCGGTTGATATACTGGGCCGTGCCCAGGAAAATCACGGTACTGATGGCCGCCCCCACGGCCGCCTCGGTGAACGCCACATCCACGGCCATCATATGGGTCCACATCAGGCAGATGAGAAAACTGTACACTCCGGTCACAATGGCGCTGCTCAGCAATCCTTCCAGGGCCAGGGCCGTGACGGCGCAGATCACCATCATCAACAGGATCAGGATATCGAACTGCCACAGCAGGCTGGTATCCCAGGTCATCGTCCCCCCTATCCTTTCAGGTCTTCCGGGTAGAACCCGTTATCCATATTTTCTTCATTTGTCTTTTCCCCTTCTGTGCTGTTGTCCTTTGGCGATCTTGTCCAGTAAGGCACCCGGAACTCGTACCCGGCATCGATAATGGCGTGGGTGGCCGTGGGGCTGGCAATGAAGACATAAAAAACGATGAGCAGCAGCTTGCCGGCGGTCAGCAGGCTTCCTCCGCTGAAATCACGCAAAAGGAAAAGGATCGCTCCTCCCAGAAACAGGGTGGTGGAAAGGGTGTCCCCTTTGCCGGCGGCATGGACCCGGGAGTAGAAATCAGGGAACCGGATGATTCCCACGGTGGTGGCCACAAAAAACAACAGGCCGGTGAGCATCGCAATAATGATCAGAATATCCAATATCATGGGGTTTCCTTTCGAACCGGGCTGGATGCCGTCGCAGGGGCATCTGCTTCTTCCACCTCGGGGCCGGCAGATGGTGCCACCAGCGATTCTTTGGGTTCCGGCGGGGTCGGCTGGGCAAGGCGCTGATAAAACCGGGCCGCGGCCAGGGTGGTGATGAAATTGAGCAGGGCATAGGCCAGGGTGATGTCGATGAACAGGTCCACCCGTCCGTCGATGACCCCGATGAGCACGATCAGGACCGTGGTTTTGGTTCCGATGACGTTCATCCCGAGCATCCGGTCGATGACCGTGGGACCGGCCACCACCCGGTAGAGGTTGCACAGCATCAAAAACAGAATGGCCACCACCAGGGTGATAAAGAACGGTTCCAGGTTCATCGTGCCCCGCCTTCAAACACCCAGGCCACCCAGCGTTCCATCTCACCGGGCCCCGGGCCGGCCAGATCGGCGGAGGAGCGCCGGGTGATGGCATGGACATAAAAAAGGTCTTTTTCGATCCTGACACTCACCGTGCCCGGGGTCAGGGTGATGGAGTTGGCCAGAACGAACCTTGCGAAATCGGTTTTCAGAGACGGCCTGAACTTGATGATATGCGGATCCAGGTGTTTTTTTGGGTGCAATGACAGGGCCAGACCGGCGATGTGAAAATTGGCCAGCACAATCTGCCCGAAAAGCCACACCAGGTACCGGAGAAAACAGGCGATTTCCATCAAGGTGGCCCGCAGTTTCTTGGTGTGGCCTTCAAACAGCAGATCATGGGACAGCCAGGCCACCAGGGCACTGGAAATCACCCCCATGCCCAGGTGAAACAGATCGAATTTTCCGGACAATGCCGTCCAGAACAGCATCATGACAAAAAAGGTGAAAATGGCCGGCATGGACCTATTTCTCCTTTATTGTTACGAAAGCATCACCATTTTTGTCGGTTGAGAATTCGGTATAAGTATCCATATCGTTGGTGTGTGCCTCCTTGGTCAGCTTGTTGCCGGCTCCGGGTAAACGCCAGGCGCCTTTTCTTTGAATCGGGATTGCAGATGATTCATCAGGCGCTGATACTTACATGCAGTCAAGACATATCATCAAATGATTTTCCCTTCAATAAAAAATGAAAAAAACATGCTTTGAGGTTCCAGCAGGAATGGACATGAATACCCCGGATCATGTGCCGGGTTTTTTGTATTTTGTGTAATTTGGGTTGACAAACGCAAGGTCCTATTTTAATCGTACAGGTACCATTGCAATAAAAACAACTCACAGGAGGTCAGTATGGCGGTAAAACTGATGCATTACTGGACGGTTATCCCTTCGGAAAATCACGCGTATGCCGATTTTATCATCAATGAGTTCATTCCGGGGATCAATGGCCTGGGCATGCAGACCGTGGCAGGGTGGTCCGTGATTGTGGGTTCTTACAGCGAGGTCATCCTGGAGGCGGTCAGCGAGGATCTGGATCAGATGGAAGCCGCCCTGAAAAGCGAAGAATACCGTCATCTGAAATCAGACCTGCTCAATTTTATCAAAAACTACAAAACCAAAATCCTGGTGCCATTGAAAAAAGACCAGGACTATTCCGTCGATTATGGTGCGGATACGATCAAATTCAACCAGGTCTGGGATGTCATCACCCGGGAAAAGGACGATTTCAAAAAATACCGGCAATTTGTCAAAAACGAGTATTACCCGGTGCTGGAAAAAATCGGGGTGACCATTGCCAGCGAATGGGAGGTGCTTATCGGCGACGGCCCCAGAACCATCTGTGAAGGACGGGTCAACGATGTGGGGTCCCTGATATCCGGCCTTCAGGGCGCCGGGTTCCGTAAAGTCAAAGATAAACTCAAGACCCTGGTGGAAAACTATGAAAGCCGGATCCTTTCCTTTCACATCCGCAGACAGTCCGATGGTGCTTCAGAAAGCTATCAGATTATGGATGATTGATGTCTGTTCAGGCAGAAACAAAAAGCACAGTCCAGATCCAAAATCGGCCGGCCTGACAGAAATGATGATCCTATACGCAAACTTCTCGGGCAGGTTCTGGGTGTCATAGGTGAACAGGACAAAAAAAGGCAGACAAAAAAACCCCTAAAAGTGGCTTTTTGCCGTAACCCTTTGTTTTTATTGTGGTGCCGGAGGCGAGACTTGAACTCGCACACCCTTGCGGGCGGAGGATTTTGAGTCCTCTGCGTCTACCTATTCCACCACTCCGGCACGAAAATATTTAAATAATGAAAAAAAACTGGTTTGTCAATCAATTTTCAAACCCGGGCCAGGCAAACCGGAGAAATTTCAGGGCGCCAGTGCCTGCCGGATCGAATCAAAGGGAATTCTCCCCTGCCGGATTACCCGGGGGGGATCACAGACGATGTCCAGGATGGTGGAGCCGGTGCCGCCTTTTAACGTGCCGGCATCCAGAACCATATCCGCTGCCTGTATCAATTTCCGGGGCAGGTCGCTGATGCGGCTGCATCCGGGTGATCCGGACCGGTTGGCACTGGTGCCGGTGATGGGACCGCCGGCTGCTTTGACCAGAGCCCGGGCCACGGGGTGAGACGGGATCCGGAGCCCGATTTTGCCGGTGCCGGCGGTAAGCAGATCACTGACACGGGGTGCGGCCTCGAAAACCAGGGTCAGGCCCCCGGGCCAGAAGGCCTGCATCAATGTTTTTGCCGGTTCAGAAATATGGGTCACCAGCTCTTCCAGATCTGTGGGACTGTGAATCAGGATCAGGAGGGGATTGGTTTCAGGCCGGTGTTTGATGTGAAATATTTTTTTTATGGCTGAAGGATCCCGGGCATCCGCGGCCAGACCATACAGGCACTGGGCAGGAAAGACCACCACACCCTGGTTTTGGATCAATGCCGCAGCCCGGTGGATGGCAGCGGGTGCCGGATGATCCGGATGGACCCGGATCATCCGGTGATGATTCAATGGCCGTGCATCAGGCAAAAGACGCGGCCTTTTTCTGTACCTTGGCAGCCATGTCTTTTTTGAACGCCACCAGTTTTTCCGCCACTGCCGGATCGGACAGCCCGATGATCTGGGCCGCGAATATACCGGCATTGTGGGCCCCGGATTTGCCGATGGCCATGGTGGACACGGGAATGCCCGGTGGCATCTGCACGGTGGCCAGCAATGCGTCCAGCCCCTGGAGGGCCGAAGAATCAATGGGCACCCCCAGCACGGGCAGGGTGGTGTGGGCCGCGATCACGCCGGCCAGGTGGGCCGCGTGGCCGGCTCCGCAGATCAGGACCTGCACCCCGTCCTCCCTGGCTCTGGAAGCCAGCCGGGCCGCCTGGTCCGGGGTTCTGTGGGCCGATGCCACGGTCACGTAATAAGGAATGTCAAACTGCTTTAAAATGGCCAGGGCTTTTTCCATGACACCGAAATCGGAATCCGATCCCATGATCACGCCGACTTTGGGGGGAACGGCCAGGCGCTTCACAGCCTTGGCCCCGATATCTTTTCGATAGAAATGATCGGTGAACGTGATCTTTGCACACGCCTCATAAGCGGTGTCAATGGCCTGCTGCACCGAGTCTCCCAGACTGGTGACCCCCAAAACCCGACCGCCGGAGGTGACCACCTGGTCTCCGTCCATGGCCGTGCCGGCATGAAACACCATGGTGTCTTTCACTTCACCGGCTGTCTCAAGCCCGTTGATGGCATGGCCTTTCTCATAGTCGCCGGGGTATCCGCCCGCAGACACCACCACGCATACAGCGGCCCGGGGGTCGATTTCCACGGCATGCTTGTGCAGGGTCCTGTTGCAGCAGGCTTCCATCAAAGGGACAATGTCATTTTTCAGGCGCATGAGAATGGGCTGGGCTTCCGGGTCCCCCAGCCGGGTGTTGAATTCCAGTACCTGGATCTTGTCTTTGTTCACCATGAGTCCGGCATAGAGCACGCCCTTGAACGGGGTGCCTTCCTTTGCCATGCCCTGGACCGCCGGAATCATCACCTCTTTCATGGCTTTGATGCGCAGCATGTGATCCAGGACCGGGGCCGGGGAGTACGCCCCCATGCCGCCGGTGTTGGGGCCTTCATCATTGTCCAGTGCCCGCTTGTGGTCCTGGGATTCAGGCAGGGGCAGCACGGTGTTCCCGTCGGTAAAGGCGATGAACGAGGCCTCCTCACCTTTCAGGCATTCTTCCACCACCACGGTCGATCCGGCATCTCCGAAGCGGTTTTCCGTGATCATCTCATCGATGGCCTGATCCGCCTGTTCCAGGGTGTCACAGAGGATCACCCCTTTGCCGGCGGCCAGGCCGTCGGCCTTGACCACGCAGGGGGCGCCCAGGAACCGGGCATACGCTTTGGCCTTGGCCGGGTCGGTAAACGCCTTTCCTCTGGCGCAGGGGATGTTATATTTGTTCATGTGGTTTTTTGAAAACACCTTGCTGCCCTCCAGCTGAGCCGCGGCCCGGCTTGGACCGAACACAGCCAGACCCCGGGCCTCGAACGCATCGGTAATTCCTTTCACCAGGGGGCCTTCCGGTCCCACCACGGTCAGATCGATCTCATTTTTTTCGGCAAACTCTGCCAGGGCCTGGATATCTTCCGCATCGATGGGAACCGGTTCCGCGAGATCCCGGGTGCCGGCATTGCCGGGGGCGCAGTAAATTTTTTCAACCACGGGGCTCTGGCTGATTTTCCATACCAGGGTGTGTTCGCGGCCGCCGCCGCCTATGACAAGTATTCTCATTGGCTTCTCCTTTTGGTTTTATTTTTGTGTTCTTCCATGGCCAGTTGAATCAGTTCGTCCAGAAGTCGGGAAAACGAATATCCGGCCGCTGCCGCTGACTGCGGATACAGGCTGGTGGCGGTCATGCCGGGAATGGTGTTGGTTTCCAGAACAAAGATATCGCTGCCGGCAAGGATCATGTCGGTGCGGGAATAGCCTTTGAGAAAAAGGGCCTGGTGGGATCGGACCGCCAGTTCCTGGACCCGGCGGGTGAGATCGTCATCGATGCGGGCCGGGCAGATCTCTTCAGTTTCACCGGCCACATACTTGGCGTTGAAATCAAAATAGTCGTGTCCCTGGCCGGGAATGATTTCAATGACCGGCAGGGCTGTCGGATCATCATTGCCCAGGACCCCGCAGGTCAGCTCCAGGCCGTTGACATAGGCTTCGACAATCAGGGTGTCATCATGGGCAAATCCTTCCTGAATGGCGGGTTCCATGTCTGCTTCTTTTTTGACGATGGTCATGCCCACGCTGGATCCGGC
Source organism: Desulfotignum sp. (assembly GCA_011389555.1). Classification (GTDB taxonomy): domain Bacteria; phylum Desulfobacterota; class Desulfobacteria; order Desulfobacterales; family Desulfobacteraceae; genus Desulfotignum. The sequence goes on from JAABUD010000255.1 coordinate 9,319, forward strand.
ACAGGCGGGCTTCACCACCAGGGGCAGGGGTAGGTTTCGGATCAGCAGGGGGATGTCCACGGTATCGGTGGCGGTCAGAAAGCAAAAATCCGGGGTGGGGACCTCCGCCTTCTGATACAGGCGTTTGGACAGCAGTTTGTTCATGGCCACGGCCGATCCTAAAACCCCGGCCCCCTGGTAGGGGATGTCCAGCAGATCCAGCAGGCCCTGGACCGTGCCGTCCTCCCCGAACGGGCCGTGAAGGATGATCAGGGCCGCATCGATCCCGGACGCGTCCATGACCAGCTGTGTGAGATCGGTTTTGGGATCATAGCGCAGAATGTCGTATTTTTGTTTGTCAAGGGCCTCAAATACCTGGTTGCCGCTGTTCAGCGAAACCGATCGTTCCGAAGAGATGCCGCCGGCCAGCAGGGCGAGTCTGATTTTTTTCATACGCGTTTCCTTATCCCTGGATAATGGATTGTCTTGCTTGATCGAATTCCTCTTTGGTGATCAGGTCTTTTTCGTACAATGCATTCAACTGATTCATTTTCCGTTCCGCTCTGTCCGCCTCCGATTCAATCAGACGGGTATCCGGAGGCAGTTTGTCCGGCTCGGGAGATGTCAGCATCCGGCGGGTATCTTCTCCATTGGACTGGACTTTGAAGGAAGCCAATCCGCCCATGAAGCTGACTTCCACATTTCGATTCTTCATCTGCTCATTGGACAGGATATCCTGGATCCGCCCGGTGTTTTTGCGCATCTGCCGGAACACCAGCCATACGAGAAGGCCCACCAGCAGACCGGCACCCGCCATGATCCAGGGCAGATACTCAAAAAATCCCTTGATCAGGACCACGAAAACGGCAATGCCTGCCAGAAGCACCACATGGAACAGCAAAATGAAATAGGCGATGAATATATTTTTAAACACCCCTTCTTTGTCGGATTTTGTTAATTTCATGATAATTTTTTGATGATATTTTCCTGGTATTTGTCTGTGATCAGCGGTGATATGCCGCCCCGGAGAAAATCAAGTTTGGTTAACAGGTAATTGAGTTTTTTTGTGATCTGCCGGTGTTGGACGGATGCGGTATCGGTGGCTTCAAGCAGCAGTTCAGCCTGGGTGATTTTTTTCTTCAACTCAATTTCAGGAGGCAGATACCCTGCATTTTTCAATATTTTATAGGCCAGGCGGCAATCATCCGGCGCTGGATGGGCCGGTTCCAGGACAAACGGTTTGCCCGTGCCCTCCAGATCGTCAAACGCCCCTTTTTCCTGGGCTTGTTTGATTCTTTCTTCTACAAGTTTTTCAAAACCGGGAATCATCCGGGTCAGGTCCTTTTATATCCTGATCATATGATATCCTGATCATAGTTGTTGCATTATAATCGCTCAGGGATATCCAAGATTTGTGGTTTGCTAAAGAAGGTTGATTTTATTAAACCAGTCCGGGTTTTGCAAGCTATTTTCTTGACAGGGTTCAGGCAATACTGTATCAAATACCAGTTGATTGACCGCCTTTACCGGCATAATTTCACAAATATTCAAAGACATCGAAAATTACAATGACCCAGAAAAAGACCCTTACAAACATCAGAAATATCGGAATCATGGCCCACATCGATGCGGGCAAGACCACGGTAACCGAACGGATCCTGTATTATACCGGAAAATCCCACAAGATCGGTGAGGTGCATGATGGAGAAGCGACCATGGACTGGATGCAGGATGAACAGGAACGGGGGATCACCATCTCATCGGCTGTGACCACCTGCCAGTGGCAGCAGTCCACTATCCAGATCATCGATACCCCGGGGCATGTGGATTTTACCGTGGAAGTGGAACGGGCCCTGCGGGTGCTGGACGGTGCCATCGGTGTATTCTGCGCCGTGGGCGGTGTGGAGCCCCAGTCTGAAACCGTGTGGCGCCAGGCAGACCGGTACCGGGTCCCCAGAATGGCGTTCATCAACAAAATGGACCGCACGGGCGCGGATTTTTTCGGGGCGGTGTCATCCATTCAGGAAAAACTGGGTGCCGATCCGATTCTGCTTCAGATTCCCATGGGTGCGGAAGATCAGTTTGACGGGGTGATCGATCTCATCGACATGAAGCAGATTCGATGGGATGGTGAAAACCTGGGCGCCACGTACGTGGTGGAAGAGATCCCGTCAAAATATGTGGATCAGGCCCTGGAATACAGAGAAAAACTCCTGGAGTCGGTTTCCGAAGAAGATGATGCCATCATGGAAAAATACCTGGGAGAAGAGGAGATTTCGAGAGCCGATCTGATCGCTGCGGTCCGAAAAGCCACCATCAATCGGAAACGGGTGCCCGTGCTGTGTGGCAGTGCCTTGAAAAACAAGGGGATTCAGCCGTTGCTCAATGCCATCGCGCATTTTCTTCCCAGTCCCCTGGATGTGCCCCCGGTGCGGGGCATACATCCGGAAACCGGTGACCCGCTTGATTTTCCACCACAAAAAAACGGTCCTCTGGCTGCCCTGATCTTCAAGGTGTCCATGATCGAAGGCCGGAAACTGTCTTTTGCCAGAATCTATTCAGGGAAAATTGAAGCCGGGTCGGACGTGTACAATCCGGTGCTCAAGAAAAAAGAAAAGTTGTCCCGGATCCTGATGATGCACGCCAACAAGCGGGAACGTCTCAAAGAGGCTTCTGCCGGAGATATCGTGGGCATTGTGGGATTGAAAAATTCCGGAACCGGGGACACGCTTTGTTCGATGGATCACCCCGTGTTTCTTGAAAAAATGACCTATGAAGATCCGGTCATCTCCATTGCCATCGAGCCCAAAACCCATGCAGACCAGGAAAAACTGGACATGGTCATGGAAAAATTCATGGTCGAGGACCCGACCCTCAAGGTGGCCAAAGATGAAGAAACGGGCCAGACCATTTTGTCGGGCATGGGAGAACTGCACCTGGAGATCATTATTTCGAGGATGCGCAAGGAGTTCAACACCCAGGTGAATGTGGGCAATCCCCAGGTGGTGTACCGGGAGGTGGTCACGGCGCCGGCCACGGGTGAGGCCGTGTTCGACCGGGAAATCTCGGGCAAATCCCATTACGCAAAGGTCCGCATTCAGCTCAAACCCCTGGACCGGGGAGCCGGGGTTCTTTTCAGGAACAAAGCCCCTGAAACCCAGATTCCGCCTCAGTTTGTGCCCGGTATTGAACAGGGCATCCGGGAAAGTCTGGAAGGCGGGTATCTCAAGGGATATCCTCTGGTGGATGTGGAAATCGTTCTGCTGGGCGGGGCGTTCGAGGAAGGGAAATCCACGGAACTGGGATTTTCAGTGTGTGGGTCCATGGCGTGCAAAGAGGCGTTGGAAAATGCCTCCCTGGCGCTTCTGGAACCGATCATGCAGGTGGAGGTGTTTGTGCCGGATACCTATATGGGAGACGCGATTGCCGATCTCAATTCCCGGGGGGGGAAAGTGGAATCCATTGCGCCGAAAGCCAATATCCAGATCATTCACGCCGTGGTGCCGTTAGCCAAAATGTTCGGGTATTCCACGGCCCTTCGTTCCGTCACCCAGGGCCGGGGGACATTCAGCATGAAATTCGACCGGTTCGACCGGGTCTGATAAAGGTGTCAGGACGGGCGTTTGCCGCTTGAGATCCGTTGTAAGCGTTCTTCTGCGGCGGTCTTTGTATCCGGATCATCCAACCCCTTGTCTATCGCCCGTTTCAGATGGCGGGCCGCATTTTTTGAATCCTGCATCAGGTCATAATAGATGCCCAGGTAATAGTGGGACAGGGCAATCCGGTTTTCCCGGGACATGATGGCACCCAGGTGATAATAGGCCCTGGGAAAAGATTTCGGGGATGTTTCGGTGACCCGGATCAGGTTCTGTTCGGCTGACGGCACATCCCCGGATTCCAGCTGGGCCTCGGCCAGATGGAATCGGGCCGTGGTTCCCAGAACCGGGTCGGACTGGATTCCCGGCAAAATCTTCATGGCTTTGTCATACTGGCCATCCAGGGTATAGATGCGGCCTAAATCCAGAAGAATCAGCGGGTCCATGAGACTGAACGAAAGGGCTTTCTGCAGCTGGGAAATGGCCTGATTCCGCCGGTTTTCCCTGGCATGCAGCAGACCCAGTCCATAATACAGCGCCGGATTGGATGGATCTTCGGTGATTTTCGATTCAATGATTCTGATCGTTTCATTGATGGGTTCGTATAAACCCATGATCCGGTATTTGACCATGTCGTAGCCGTAGGTGTCCGGGCAGGAAATCCCGGATGGGTCATGAGCGTAGTCAGAGAGCAGACCGGACAGGTGGGCGATGCGTGAGCCGGAACCGGGATGGGTCTTGAAATAGTCTGGAATGCCTTCGATTCCCATGTAATCCGCAGCCCTCAGTTTGTTGAGACTGACCAGCAACCCTTCCGGAGAAAAGCAGGTTTGCTTGAGCAGTGTAAAAGCTTTCTGGTCGGCTTCGGTTTCATTTTGCCGGGTATAGGTGAGCATGGATGAATATCCGGCGGCCATGGACCCCATGGTCAGTGCCTGGGCCGCTTCTCCGCCGCCGCCGGCCGAGCCCACGATAATGCCGGCCAGCACCCCGGCCAGGGTACCCATATTCACCAGTTTGGACCGGTCAATGGATTGAGACACATGCCGGCTGACGGCATGGGCGATTTCATGGGCCAGAATTCCGGCCAGTTCATCCGTGCTGGAAAGGGCCGTGATCAATCCCCGGTGCACAAAGATGTTCGCTCCGGGGCTGGCAAAGGCATTGAATGTGCCGTCATCGATCAGGTAAAAAGAAAAATTAAAAGGCTGGGGCGGCAGCTGTGCCACTATATGGCGGCCGATCGCGTCAATCAGGTGATTGGCCGCGGGATCATCTAAAATGACCTGCTGTCGATGGATCTTTTGCATGAACTCATCTCCCAGTTCCAGTTCGTCCGGTATGGAGATGGCAGATGCAGGTGCCGGCAGAAAAGTCATCACCATAAAAAAAATGGCTGAAATTGCACTGATGCGTTTCATAAAAACAGGGTACCTGATTTCTGGTTGAAGGGTTATGGTATGATAATTATCATAAAAAACCAAAAATCAAAATAAATATCAGCGCTCGCCTCTTTTATACGGCGTGGAAAGCATGGCAGGGGCATTGAGTTTTCTGGGATCTTTCAGGCTGATGAGTAAAAGAATCAACAATGTGGCGATATAGGGCAGCATGGCTAAAAAATTCGGCGATATTCCCAGCGGCTGCATCAGATACTGGACAACGAAAATTCCGCCGAACAGAAATGCGGCCCAGATGGCGCGTCCCGGGTTCCACAATGCGAAAATGGTCAGGGCAATGGCAATCCAGCCCCTTCCGGCAGTCATGCCTTCGATCCAGGATTTGGAATAGGAAATGGACAGATGGGCCCCGGCCAACGCTGAAAAACCGCCGCCGATGATCACGGACAGATACCGGATCAGAAATACGTTCACGCCCTGGGTTTCCGTGGCTTTGGGATTTTCTCCCGTGGACCGGATCTGAATGCCCAGCCGGGTTCTTTCCAGCAGAAACCAGGCCCCTAAGGCCAGAAAGATGGCCAGGAAAAAAAACGGACTCTGACTGAACACGGCCTGGCCGATGAAAGGAATATCCGACAGAACCGGGAGGGTGATATCTTCCATTTTGATGGTCAGCGGTTTGCCCACATAGGGTTTTCCCACCATGCCGGACAGGCCCAGCCCCAGCATGGTCAACGCCAGGCCCGACACCACCTGGTTGGCCTGAAGGGTCACCGATGCCACGGCATGGATGATGGAAATGACCATGCCGGCGACCAGGGCCGCCAGCACCCCCAGCCAGGGGGACCCTGTGGTCATGGTGACAATGAAGGCGGTGACGGCTCCTACGGCCATGACACCTTCCACGCCCAGGTTGAGGATCCCGCTTCGTTCACAGATGATTTCCCCGGTGGTGGCCAGAAGCAGCGGTGTGCCCGCCACCAGGGTGCGCTGAAGTGTTGATATGATGATCTCTTCCATGGTCGGGATTCCTATCGGGTTGAAAATGTGATGGAAATTTTATGGTTCAGAAAATAATCGCCCATGATCAGAAAGATCAACAGGGTGCCGTTGACAATGTTCACCGTGGCGGCGGGCAGTCCCAAAGAAATCTGGATGGCATCCCCCCCCACCAGAATTCCCGCAAAAAACAGGCCGGACAGGACGGTATACAATGGATTGAGTTTGGCCAGCCATGCCACGATGATGGCGGTGAATCCATATCCCGATGACATGGAATCCGGATACCCTAAGTATTGATGAATGCCGGCGACCTCTCCCACACCGGCCATGCCGGCCAGTCCGCCGGAGATGGCCATGAGGACCAGGGTGGTTTTCAGAAAATCGATGCCCGCATATCTGCCGGCTTCCGGATTTTCCCCCACCACCCGGGCTTCATATCCGAACCGGGTCCAGTAAATGATCATGGTCAGGATGGCGGCACAGGCCAGGGCCAGAATCAGTGTGACATAGTGGATCCGGGATCCGGGAATCACACTGAGGATCGCTGCTTCCGGCAGGGAATCCGTGCCGGGAAATCCGAACCGGGTGCCCCCTTTCCAGGGGCCGACGATGAGCAGGGTCAGGATGTGGGCGCAGATATAATTGAGCATCAGCGTGGAGATCACTTCGTTGATGGCATATTTGATTTTTAAAATGGCCGGAATGATGCCCCACAGCGCTCCGCCCAGAAAACCGGCGGCAAACATCAGCGGAATAATGCCCCAGGAAGGCAGGGTGTCTCCAAAGGTCAGGCCGGTCCAGGTGGCAAAGATCGCGCCCATGAGCAACTGGCCTTCAGCCCCGATATTCCAGAACTTGGCCCGGAAGGCCAGGGTCAGGCCGGCGCCGATGAGTATCAAGGGGATAGCTTTGGTAACGGTTTCCTTGAACCCGTAGACAGAACCGAACGATCCCTGGAATATTTCGGAAATGGCGAACAGCGGGTTGACCCCGGCAATCATGAAAATAAAGCTGATGACCCCAAGTCCTGCGCCCAGGGATAAGAGATTGGTCATCACGACCCGCCAGCGGGTGATCCGGTATCTGTCTGTGGATGTGACATGTATCATGGGGCAACTCTATTAAAGGTAAAAATCAGAATTGTTTGGATCCGGCCATCATCAGGCCGATATCACACAGACGATCATCATGGGAATCGAAAATCCCCATGAATTCACCGGCAAAAAGCACACCGATCCGGTCGCAGAGTTCAAAAATTTCCTCCAGATCTTCGGAAAACAGCAGAATGCTGCTGCCCTGGCCGCGGAGTCTGAGCAGGTGCTGCCGTAAAAATTCCGTGGCCCCCACATCCAGGCCGTAAGTGGGGTGGGATGCCACCAGCAGCTGGGGCTGCTCACTGATTTCCCGTCCCAGGATCAGTTTCTGAATATTACCGCCGGACAGGTTTCGGATCTGATTGTCGATGGAGGGCGTGGACACGTTGAATTCGGTCACGATATTCCGGGTGTGATCCTTGATGTGTCGGTATCTGAGAAAATGTCCCCGGGAAAATTTTTTTAAGTGATGCTGTTTCAAAATGGCATTGTCATAGAGGAACAGACCCGGCGCAATGCCGAACCGGATACGTTCCTCCGGGACATGGGATACCCCGTGGTCATAAATATGCCGGGGGGACAGATGGGTGATCTCTTTGCCGTTGACGGTCACTGATCCTTTATCAATTTTGCGGATCCCGGTGATGGCTTCCGCCAGTTCCCGCTGTCCGTTTCCCGCCACCCCGGCAATGCCGAAAATTTCATTTTCATACAGCTCGAAACTGATTCCTTTGACCGCCGGCAGTCCCATGTCTCCGGTCACATGGATCCGGTCCGCGTGCAGCACGGGGTTGCCCCGGGTCAGGGTTTCCCTGTGGATGGTAAAGACCACATCCCGCCCGACCATCATCCGGGCCAGGTTTTTTTTATCGGTTTTCCGGGTGTCGGCCCCGCCCACGATCCGGCCCTTCCGAAGCACGGTGACCCGGTCGCAGATGGTCATGATTTCGTCCAGTTTATGGGAAATGAAAATCACACTATGCCCGTCCTGTTTCATGCGCCGGAGAATGGTGATCAGTTCTTCGATTTCCCTGGGTGTCAACACGGAAGTCGGCTCGTCTAAAATCAGCAGGTCCGCACCGTTGAGAAGCGCTTTGATGATTTCCACACGCTGCTGTTCTCCGGCGGACAGCTGCCATATTTTTTTGTTCAGATCGATGGTGAAATCAAATTGCCGGGAAAACTGCTGGATTTTTTCCCGAAGTTTGATTTTCGGGAAAAAAAACGGGGTATCTTTGTACCCCAGTGCAATGTTTTCTATGACCGAATGATTCTGAATCAGCATGAAATGCTGATGAACCATGCCGATGCCGTGAAGAATCGAATCCAGAGGCGAGGTGAGCTGCACGGGCTGCCCGTTGATTTTGATCTGCCCCGCATCCGGCTGGTAAAGCCCGTAAAGGATATTCATCAGCGTGGTCTTGCCGGCGCCGTTTTCTCCTAACAGACCCAGAATCTCTCCGGATACCACAGACAGCTGAATGTCCTGGTTGGCAGATATGCCGTGAAAGGATTTGCTGATGCCATCCATTTCAAGGCGCTGTATTTTTTTCATAAGAATGCGGGTAAGGCCGGCCGGAATTTGCAAGTCCGGCCGGCCTTAAGATTGGAATTATTGGGGGATGGTACCTTCCACATTGTCCACATAATACATGATGCTCAACAGATCTTCTTTGGAGGCGCGTTCTCCTGCCGGAATCTGAAGATTGCCTTTGTTGTCGGAGATGGGACCGACAAACGGGTCAAATACATCCACACCCTGTTTCATCTGGTCATAGCGTGTCATCACCAGATCATACGCGGAAATCTCACCGAATTCTTCGGTCTGGACCATGGCCTGTTTCAGGTCATCCACGAATTTGGGGTTGATGGGATCGGTATCATTGCCCCCCAGGATGGCAGCCCCTTCCTTTGCCAGCCACCAGACATCCTTGTTGTTCCAGGTGCCGGCCTGAATGTCGCCTAAGATTTTGATATACATCCCGCCCCAGTCCATGAGCTGACCCGATACCACGGAATCCTCGCCATAAGGCTGCATGGCGGAATAATGGCTGAAGGTATAAATCTGTTTGCCTTTTTCCGTGTGTTCCTGGCCCACCTCGATGACGGCCGGCGTATCTTCGGTAAACGCCAGGGTGTCGCATCCTTCGGCAATCAGGGACTCGGCCGCTTCTCTGGCTTTGTCCGGCCCATACCAGGCATAGATCCATTTGACATGGACGTTGGCATCCGGATTGGCTGCTTTGACCCCTAAGGCATAGGCATCGATGTGCCGGACCAGTTCAGGAATGGGGAACGCGGCCACATATCCGATCTTGTCCGTCTGGGTCAACGCCCCGGCCATGATGCCGTTCAGATAGTACATCTGATAGAGGTCCCCAAAGTAGGTGCCCACATTGTCCGACCGTTTGAACCCGGAACAGTGCATGAACAGGTTGTCCGGATACCGCTTGCCCGCCTTGACCGTCGAGTCCATGAATCCGAAGCTGGTGGTGAACACCACGTCACACTTCTGCTGCTGGACCAGGCGGTCGATGATCCGGTCACTGTCGGCTTCCGCCACGGATTCCACATACACGGTTTCCAGCCAGTCAAATTCTTTTTCAGCCGCCTTTCTTCCCAGATCATGGGCATGGGACCAGCCGTAGTCGCCCACCGGTCCCACATAAATAAATCCAGCCTTGATTTTCTTGTCTTCCGCACCCGCGGTATTTGCTGAAACGCCCAGCATCGCAATGGAACAGATCAGCAGAAACAGAGTCCATTTTTTCATCCCGAGTCACTCCTTTTTTACAGTTAGGGGGTTAAAATATCCCGGGATAATACGATATTTGAGGGATTTGAGTCAACCTTTAAAAAACAGGGGTCCCACACCCGCTCTGATCAGAGGGTCACGCGACATTCAAAAAATATTTGTGCTTGACGGATATGTCAATACCGCATATGGTATTAAAATCATGAGGAGGTGATGATATTCGCACTGTAATTGATACGAACATCCTTTACGCAGGACTGTATTCCAGCACTGGTGCCTCGTTTCAGGTGATTCAGGCCATCATGAAAAAATGTGTCCAACCTGTGATGTCTGTTGCCCTGCTCTTTGAATATGAGGATGTTTTGAAACGGAACAGCAGGCAGTTGGGTTTGACCGATGCAGAGATTGAGGTTTTGCTGAACGGTTTTTGCGCCTTGTGCTCGCTGCACAAAATCCATTATTTATGGCGACCATTTCTCTCTGATCCTAAAGACGATCACGTTCTCGAACTGGCTGTGGCATCTGGTGTGAAATCCATAACCACTTTCAACAGGAAGGATTTCAAGGGGGTTGAGGATTTTGGTGTGGAAATCGTTACTCCGAAAAGACTATTGGAGGAAATCAAATGGGTGCTTTAAGTTTGAGATTGCCAGCATCAATCCATAGACACATTCGTGAGATCGCCAGGCAGGAAGGCGTGTCGATCAATCAGTTCATTTCCTCAGCAGTGGCTGAAAAAATTTCAGCACTCCTGACAGAAGAATATGTTAACGCACGGGCTGCCAGAGCGGATTTGGACAAAGTGGCGCAAATTCTTGCCAAGGTGCCGGAAAGACCTCCGGTTGCTGGAGATGAACTATAGGCTGCGAATCAAACGCATCCCTAAAAAAATCCAAGCCGGTATTTTCTGGCTTCGGAGAGCAGTTCCATGAAATTGTCAGATGGCAGGTTATGGGCTTCGTCCACATAGAGAAAAAAATCACGGCCCAGGGACGCCGGCATCTCCGAGCGTTTCATGGCAGCCAGCTTGAACCGCCCGACGATCATGTTGGCCAGCAGGGCGGATTTGGTACTGCCGAATCTTCCCTTGCAAAGTTTGATTAAAAAAATTTCATTCGCCAAACCCTTTGCATACCTGTTCCTTTGAAAGGTTGGCGGAATTGTGACATGATGACTATTCTGTATTCAGGTCTTTTCCCTCAATTGCTGGTGAAATGGCAGGTATTTCTGAAATGCCTTCAAGGTCGCCAATTTTTTTTCTCATGTCTGGCTGCTGCAATGTGCTTTTCCGAAAACATTCCCGGAGACCCTAATAGTTCCAATGCATTCCATCACCTAATTTATGCAGCAATCAGTTGCCGCCATTCAAAGGCGGTGATGTTCTTTTCTTCACTGGAGAACGCCACGCCGATCAGGTAGACGGGGCAGGCTTTGCCGTCCGGGGCACGGGAGGCAAACTGTTCTGCATACCCTTTTTTCAGGATCTGCTCCAGGGCCTTGCCGGAACCGGTCTGCTCCTTCACCTTGAACTCGATGAGGTAGATCCGGCCGGCAAACCGCAGCACCAGATCGATCCGCCCCTTGTTGGTGGAAACCTCCGGCGTGACATCCCGGCCCAGGTGGTTGAGGATGGCGTTGCACAGGCTGGACTTGACCTCCAGATTGGGATAAGAAAGCCCATAGCGCCGGAAACTGCCGATCTGCTCGAACCGGGTCAGGGTCAGGTACCCGGTCTGGAACAGCAGGGTCTCGACAGCGATGTTTTCCACATCAAAGCTGCCCACGATCTCCTCTCCGGCCGTCATATCTTCATAGAGATCGCTGTCCTTGATCACCGAATAGTAGTTTTTCAGCTCATCCCGGATCTGTGCCGCCAGCGCCGGTTTTTCGATGCTGTCCAGAATCGGTTTGTCATGCTCGTCAACGAGAATGACCACTTTTTGGCTGTATTTGGCTGACAGCTCCGAGATCAGTTCGGCAAATTGACCGTTCAGGCTGGTTTTGCGGCTGTCAATACCGTGTTCTCTGCGCAGGTCGCCCAGCATTTCCGAAAAATGGGTCTGCAGCTCCTCCACCGACCTCATCACACCCGACCCGAAACTGATAAGGTCTGGATGCCGATGGGCAGCTTTTTTTGATTCCATGATCACGATGCCCTCCAATCTGCCGGTCTTGCTGTTCGGGGTTGGAATCGTTCCGTGTTTTTCCCGGTTGTCCGGTGATCTTGTGCCGGGGGATCCAGATAGGCTTCTATGAACGATTTGACTGCCGGCCCATATCCTTTTGTCCGGCTGGCATCGCTGTGGCCGGCATCTTTGGCAAAATAGCAGCCCACCCTGTCATGGGGAAAACAGTGTTTGAGTTTCCGGGCAAAAGAGAGGGGAAACCGCCGGTCTTTTTCCCCGTGAATGATCATGACCGGCATCTGGATGCGCTGTGCCACCCGGGCCGGGCTGTAGGCTTCGGTGGCTCCCCGGTACAGAATCCGCATCCACAGCACGATCATGGGGCCGAACAGCCGGCCGAAGACCGGGTTGAACCAGCGGTACAAACTCAGCAGGGCCTCGCGGGTATGGGCATAGGAGGCCTCCAGAAACAGCAGCCGCACCATGGACGGATGCCGGGCCGCGGCAATGATGGCCCCGGCAGATCCGGCGGAGTGGCCATACAGCAGCACGGGTTCGTCCACCCAGTGGATGACCGATGCAATATCTTCGGCAAACCGCACCGCATTCATGCATTGTTTGGGGCTGGAACTGCCATGGTCCCGGGCGCTGTGCATCACGGTGGTAAATCCCCATTCAGCAAAAATCTGGGCCCGTTTTACCATCCGGTCCCGGTTTCGGCCCCATCCATGGGCAAACACCACAATGCCCCGGGACCGGCCCTTGGGATCGATGCGCCATACCTCCAGGTATCCGCCGTCAATGGCAGGGATCACAGTGTCGGTAACGGTTCCCCACCGGGGTAGATCCGCAACCGGGTTCCGGGGGATCTGCTGCACCAGCCAGGTGAGAAACAGGGTAAACACCAGATAGAGCAGAGCCACGCCTGTCAAAATATAGAACAGGTTCATCACATATGGCAGCAAGGTGGCATCCGGCACATCCATCAGGCATTTCCTTTCATTGAATTTGACAGCAACCCGGGCATTATGCCAGACATCTGATGGAATATCCAGCCCCTTTGCCCGGATATCCGGGGCCAACGCAGGCAGCTGAAGGGAAGGCCCATGCCGGATGGGGGGGGAGCTGGTCAGAAGACCCGTGCCGGGCGGTGCCTGCGGGTTTCACCCTCTTCCGTGTTTGACATGGCGTAGGGCTTAGCGAAGCTGAACGGCAAAAACTGCGGGCAGGTATGTCCTCAAACAATTTGCCGTTTTTACCGCTTCGCATGCCCAACGCCATGTAGCAAACACGTCAGAATGGGATTCGACCCACAGGCACCGCCCGGCACTAGTCGCTGATGGCAGCGGTGAACAGGGATGCAGCCTCTGTCATGGCATGTTCTATAGGGCAGAAATCTGAAACTTTTCCAGGACTTGTATTCATTTTGTGTTGCAGTTTCTATGTTGAGGTGTTATTTTTGAAAAAAAGACGGAAAGAATCCGTACAAAAGGAGATTGTTATGGCAACGGCACGTTTGGATATAAGGCTTGATGAAGACATAAAAGCCAGAGCGGAAAAAGCAGCGGCTCTTTTAGGCTTAAAAAGTCTCACGGAATATGTGGTCAGATTAATGGATGAAGATGCAACCCAGATTATTGCGCAATATGAGACGATGGTTGTTGAAGATA
>JAABUD010000256.1 GCA_011389555.1 Desulfotignum sp.
GGTGACAATCTTGACCCCGGCCCGGTCTGCCGCCGTTGCCATGGATTTGATGATTTTCTGAAAATCGTTTATGGGCAGGCCTTCTTCAATGATCAGTCCCACACTGATGTACAGAGGAATTGCCCCGCACATGGCAATGTCGTTCACCGTGCCGTTCACGGCCAGATCCCCGATATTGCCGCCGTTGAAAAAAATGGGATCCACCACATAGGAATCCGTGGAAAACGCCATCCGGCCGGCCGGCACCGGATACACGGCCCCGTCATCTCCCATGTCCAGATACTCATTGCTGAACAGCGGAAGAATCATTTTGGAAAACAGGGCATGGGAGGCTTTGCCCCCGGCACCATGGTCCAGTAATATGGTATTGTCAGTTTCTGCATTCATTTGATGTTGTTCCTGTTTATCCATAGTTGTAATATGCGGCACAGGCCCCTTCACTGGACACCATGCACGGCCCCACCGGTGTCATGGGGGTACAGACTTTTTTGTACAAGGCACAGGCAACCGGTGTTTTCAACCCCATGAGAATCTCTCCGCAGGCACACCCTTTGGGCTCGGCCACATCTGTCAGGTTCAGCTCAAACCGGGCCCCGGCATCAAACGCCTTGAAATCCGGTTTCAATTCCATGCCGCTGTTTTTTATCAGCCCAATGCCCCGCCATGCCGCGTCACCCACGGTAAACACCTGGTGCATCACCTCCCTGGCCTTGGGATTTCCGGATTCTCTCACGGCTCTTGGATAGGCGTTTTCCAGGGCCGGCACACCGGATTCATTCTGGCGCACCAGCATCAGCACGGCGTGCAGAATATCAATGGGCTCAAACCCCGTGATCACGGACGGGACCTTGTGGGTCTCGAACACGGACCGGTAGGCATCCACACCCGTGATCACGGACACATGCCCCGGCAGAATAAATCCGTCAATGGATACCCCTGGGGTGGTCATCAACGCCGCCAGGGCCGGGGGGGTCAGTTTGTTGGCCCCGTATATGGAAAAATTGGTCACCTTTTCCTTTGCAGCCATGAGCACGGCCGCCGCAATGGTGGGAATGGTGGTTTCAAATCCCACGGCACAGAACACCACCTGTTTGTTTGGGTTCTGCCGGGCAATGGTAACGGCGTCAAACACGGAATACACCATGCGCACATCCGCGCCCGCCCCTTTTTGTCCGGCCAGGGTGGTGCCGGAACCCGGCACTCTCATCAGATCCCCGAACGTGGTGACAATCACATCCGGCTGCCGGGAAACTGCCACAAACGCATCGATATCTTTTTGTGCCGTGACACACACAGGGCATCCCGGCCCGGACAGCAACGTGATGGTTTCGGGCAGAATATTGCGGATCCCATGCCGAAAAATCGCCATGGTATGGGTGCCGCACACCTCCATGAGCCGCAGGGTAAGCCGGCTTTCCTTATGAATCGCTGTTACCAGATTTTTGGCCAGGGATGGATCCCTGAATTTTTCCAGATATGTCAATCCCATGAAACCGCCTCCTGTGCCGGTTGAACATTGTTTTTTAAAAAATCCGGAAGATCTTTTGACAAAGCCCCGGCAACGGCGGCCTGGCCCAGGGCAATCCCGCCGTCTCCCGCCGGCACCCGGGAATGGGTGTAAACAGACAACCCGCCTTGTTTTAAAGACCCCATCATTGCATTGAAAATCAGATCATTGTTAAACACCCCGCCGGACAGCACCACCTTATCCACCCTGTGGGCTGCGGCAACCTTGAGCGCTGCCCGGGAAAACCCATGCACCAGGGTCTGGTGAAACCGTTGACTGATCTGCTGCACCGGGACCCGGGCACAGATATCATCCACTATTTCCCGGATACCGGGGATCACATCGATGATCCATTCAACCCCGTCTGCCGCCGGGTCCGGTGACCGCAATTCACAGGCATAAGAAGCCGGGTCCGGTGCAAAATCTTTTGTTGTCCCCACAGCCTCCAGCTCCATGGCAGCCTGGCTGTCATAGGAGATCTTATGCCGGATCCCCAGCAAGGAAGACACGGCATCGCACAATCGGCCACAGCTGGAGGTCTGGGGCGTGTTCACCTGTTTTTCCATCATCTGGCAGACAAAATCCAGGTGACGGGGATCCATCTCATGGATAAACGACAGATCCAGATCCAGAAAATTCCGGCCGAACGCCGTATACAACACGGCAGCCGCCATGCGCCAGGGGGCCAGCACAGCCTGATCCCCGCCCGGCATGGGAAGGTATCTTAAATGGGCTTTGCGCACAAAGGTCTTGCGGGTGGCCACAAGAATTTCTCCGCCCCAGATATGGCCGTCCGTGCCCAATCCCGTGCCGTCCAGCACAATGGCAACCACAGGTTCATCCAGATCGTTTTCCACCATGCACGACACGGCATGGGCATGATGATGCTGCACGGCCACCCGGGGAATCTGTTCAGCAAAATGGTCTTTGGCAAACCGGGTGGTCATGTATCCCGGATGCCGGTCATGGGCCACAATTTCCGGGGTGATATCCAGAATGGTCTTGAAATGATCCAGGGTCTGAACATAGAAATCGCACGTTTTCCGGTTTTCCAGATCCCCGATGTGCTGGCTTACAAACGCCTGATTTTTCCGGGTCAGACACAGGGTATTTTTCATGCCGGCCCCGCACCCGAGCACAAAAGGCAGGTCTTCTGACAAGGGGATCGGCAGCGGGGCATACCCTCTGGACCGCCGGAGAAACCGGGTCTGTCCGGCCTGAACCCGGACAATGGAGTCATCGGCCCGAAAATAGATATCTCTGTTGTGGAGCAGAAAATAATCCGCAATATGGGAAAACGCATCCAATGCATCCTGATTGTCAATGGACAAGGGCTCACCCGGCCGGTTGCCCGAGGTCATCACCAGCACTTTGGGCCCGGCATCCAAAAGCAGGTAATGCAGAGGAGTATAGGGCAGCATCACGCCCAGACAGGCATTCAACGGCGCGATCTTACGCGACAGTCCGGTCTGTGCATCAGACCCTTTTTTTTTCAACAAAACAATGGGACGGTTAAAACCGGTCAGCAGCTGAAGTTCTTCTTCTGACACATCCGCAAACGCCGACACCGCGGATCCGGACCGGGCCATCAGGGCAAAGGGTTTGTGGGGCCGGTGCTTGCGCCGGCGCAGACGAAAAACAGCGGCATCATCACCCGCATCCACGGCCAGGTGAAACCCGCCCAGTCCCTTGACCGCCAGAATTTTGCCCCGGGCCAGCAGGCTGCCGGCCTGGTGGATGGCCGCATCCGGCCCGGCAATGGTTTTGCCTTTGCTGTCGGTTAAAAACACCTGGGGACCGCACACGGGGCAGGCATTGGGCTGGGCATGAAACCGCCGGTCCGCCGGGTTGTCATATTCCGCCTGACAGTCCGGACACATGGCAAACTGTTTCATGGCAGTCTGGGGCCGATCATAGGGGATGTCTTCGATGATGGTGAACCGCGGCCCGCAATTGGTGCAGTTGATGAACGGATACCTGAAACGCCGGTCCTCAGGATCTTCCATCTCTTTGAGGCAGTCGTTGCACACACACACATCCGGTGAAATCAGGGTTGCCCGGGAAGACCCCGTCCGGCTGGCAATGATTTTAAAGCCGCTGGCGCCTGTGACGGGCACAGACGTGGTTTGAACCCCATCCACCCGGGCCAGCATGGGGGGATGGGCCGTGATCGCTTCCACAAACCGGGTCAGGCTGGAAGATGAGCCCTCCACCCGAACCCGGACCCCGAAGGCGGTATTGGAAACCTCTCCCGCGATCCCATGCCGGGCGGCCAGGGCAAACAAAAAGGGGCGGAATCCAACCCCCTGCACCACCCCGCTGATATCAAGCTGACTGGCAATGCAGTCGGAATCAGGCATCTGTGTGTGAAGAACGGTTGCGGGCATCGTCCGCCGCCAAAATCTGACGCATATCTTCCAGGGTCTGGCGGGCCGCGGATTCATCCAGTTTACTGATGGCAAACCCGGCATGCACGATCACATAATCCCCGATTTGCGCGTCATCGATGAGTGCCAGGCTGGTTTCCCGGATCACCCCGTCCACGGATACTTTGGCCAGGGTGCCCTGGATCTCGATAATTTTTGAAGGTATGGCTAAACACATGGGATGGGTATTTCCTTTTCAGATCCATTTCATTTTTTATGCGGACAATATAGCGCCAAGCCGGTGGGTTGGGCAATACTTAATTTCATGTTTGCCCTTGGTTTATGGTTGCACCGCCCCGGGCATTGATCTATAATCCGCTCCAATCATTTATCAGGAGGTAGGGTATCTCTGCTTTACACACACCGGTTCTCACGGCAGTGGCAGCCGCGGAAAACGGAGACATATTCGAGCTGGAAGGATATGGGGCCGTGGGATTTTCCAAGGATCAGCCGGTGCGGCTCACCCGGTCCCAGACCCTTGCCATGCCCCATGGCAGCGAACTGATGATGCTGCCCGACAGGGCGTTGGTCGCATACAACCTGGACCGGGACCGGTTCGACACCTTGACCCGGAATCCGTTTGCACCGGATGAAAAGATCTTTCCCGTGGCCGTGTTCAATTCCCCCGGATATGTGAACCGCTATTTCTGCGCGTATAAAGCCCCGGAAGATGCCGGCCCCTTGCCGCTGTTCTCCTATGGGGCCGTGGGATTCGGCAGAAACCATTTTCGGTCCGCCGCCATTCAGGTGGATACCGAACCCCGGCAGGACCTTCGGCAGATGCCTGAAAACAAAGTGATCCAGGGCGTCGGGCACATGCAGAAAAAATATCCGAACAACCGGCTGATGCGGCATCTGGAAACCTGTGCATTGCAGTATGGATGCCCGGCCGGGAAAAACTTTTTTCTCCAGCGCTATGAAGCGCCCCTGCCCACCTCCCGGGTGTGCAATGCCAACTGCTTAGGGTGCATCTCTTTGCAGCCCGGCCCCGGCCTGCATGCATGCCAGGACCGCATCGCGTTCACGCCCACGGCCGCAGAGATCGCCCAGGTCGCTTTGGAACATATCTTTCATGTGCCCAGAGCCGTGGTGAGTTTCGGCCAGGGATGTGAAGGCGAACCTTTGACCGCACACAAAGCCATTGTCCCGGCCGTGCAAATGATCCGGGAACAAACCGGCCAGGGCACCATCAACCTGAACACCAACGCCAGCCTGCCCGAACACGTAAAAACCCTGTGCCAGTCCGGGCTGGACAGCATGCGGGTATCCATGAATTCCGTGCGGCAAAAAACCTATACCGCGTATTTCAGACCCAGCTCCTATACATGGGAGGATGTGCTCAAAAGCATTGACACGGCCAGGGCCCATAACAAATTTGTGGCCGTCAACTACCTGAACTGCCCGGGATTCACGGATTCTGAAAAAGAGGCGGCGGCCCTGTTTGCATTCATCCGGGATCATGACATCAACATGATCCAGTGGCGCAACCTGAATTATGATCCCCGGCAGTATGTTGCCGCCATGGAAACCGTGGCCCCCGGCGGCCCGATCCTGGGAATGGCCCCGTTGATCAACTCCTTGAAACAGACGTTTCCCCGTCTGATCCACGGGTATTTCAACCCGCCAAAGGAGCGGTTTTGAGACAATTTTCACTCATCGACCAGACCCTCCGGGAAGGCATGCAGTTTCAGGGCGTGGTGTTTTCTTATGACCAGCGCATGAAAATCCTGGCATTTCAGGAAGCGTTAGGCGTGGACATCTGTCAGGCCGGATACCCGTCCGCCCACCCACAGGAGGCCGCCATGGTCAAAGCATTGGCCGATCATGCACGGCACCACAGGTTTCGCATCCGGGTGGCGGCCCTGGGACGGGCGTTTCTGCCGGATGCAAAAATTCTGGTGGACACCGGCATCAATGACATCCATTTTCATCTGTCCCTGCCTTCCCATGCCACGGTTCACGAATCTGAAAACACCTTGTCAGAACTGATCCCGGTCATCGCGTTTGTCCGCAACGCCCGGCCCGATGCCGTCATCAGCCTGGCCGTGCTGGACATGGGGAAAACGCCTCCGGATCGATTGAATACCGGTATCCGGTTTTTGTGCCAAAACCAGATGATCGACATCCTGTCATTGCCAGACACCTCGGGCATCATGGCACCCAACCAGGTGGCAGACCGGGTCCGGGATGCCGTGGCCCTGGCCGGAGACATGGCCGTTTCCATCCATTGTCACAATGATCTGGGCATGGCATCGGCCAACTCTGTTATGGGGATTCTGGCCGGCGCACACATGCTGGAGGCCTCGGTGTCGGGAATCGGAGAACGAAATGGTATCGGAGACCTGTATCTCACGTCCCGGATTCTGGCGGATCAGGAAATCCGATGCAGCTTTGCCTGTGATAACCTGGAGCTGATCCGGGAGTACTACCTGTTTGTGGACGATATTGTCAAAGAACAGACCGGCCAGGGCCTGATCCATGCCACCACCCCCATGTTCGGTCAAGCCGTGCACACCCATGTGGCGGGCACCCATGCCGAGAGTTTGTTCGGCACCAGCACCACTCCGAATTTTCACTTGAACCTGTTGTGCGGCAATCACCTGGTAAAAAAATATCTGCGTTTTCACCACATTGACTTTCCTCCGGACCGGTTGCCGGCCATCACCGCGGCCATCAAAGAGATGAGTGTCCAGAAAAACCGGCGGGTGACACCTGCGGAAGTCAAAAAAATGGTTCATTCTTCAGAATAAATCCATTTGCAGCCAAAAAACAATTTGCAAAAATCCACCTAATTTGGTTTAATTACGATTTAGCTATTTTTTATTTCAATAAGGGCGAACCGGAAATCATGACCCTAGATTTTACAGATATTGTGATTGTGGCGGGCAATTACGGCAGCGGAAAAACGGAAACCGCCGTCAATCTGGCAGCCGCGTGCCGGAAAACCGGCAAATCCGTGGCCATTGCCGATCTGGACCTGGTCAATCCCTATTTCAGGACCCGGGAGGCCAGAATACCCCTGGAAGCCATGGGCATCCGGGTGGTGCTGCCGGACCGTCAATACCTGTTCGCCGACCTGCCCATTCTGGCACCGGCCGTGGCGGACATTCTCCGGCAACCCGCAGATGTCACCATTCTGGATGCCGGCGGGGATGATGTGGGGGTCACCGTTCTGGCATCTCTGGCAGCGGTGCTCAAAAACAAACCCGTGCGCATGCTCCAGGTGATCAACGCGTTCCGGCCCTTTACCGGGGATGTGGCCGGATGCCTGAAAATCCGCGAGGAAATCGAAGCCAGCGGTAGAATCAACATCACGGGCCTGGTATCCAATGCCAACCTGATGGATGACACGTCCGTGGCACACATATATCAGGGATATGACCTGGTCAAACAGGTGTCGGCACACACCGGCCTGCCTGTGGAATTCATCACGGCCACCCCGGAGATCAGGTCACAGCTGGACCTGAACCGGATCACCTGCCCGGTGCTGACCTTAGACCGCCATCTGCTCCCCCCCTGGAAACACACCGGCGCCCCCCCCAGGCAGTCACGTAAAACTTAACACTTAACACTTAACACTGATAGGAGTCACATACATGGCATTTCAACACCTCATTGACGACGAGCGCTGCAAAGGCTGCGGCCTGTGTGTCAATTTCTGTCCCAAACACGTTCTGGAAATCACTGACAAGGTCAATGCCAAAGGGCATTTTCCCGTATTCCAGGCACGGCCGGAAGACTGCATCCAATGCAGCATCTGCTGTATCATGTGCCCGGATGTGGCCATCTCAATTGTTGAAACCCAGGATGCCTGATCAAGGGTTTTAAAAAAAATTAACTTCAGATACCAAGGGAAAAAATAATGGCAAAGGTATTGATGAAAGGAAACGAGGCCATCGGCGAGGCTGCCATCCGGGCAGGCTGTACAAATTATTTTGCATACCCCATCACCCCCCAGTCGGAAGTGGCGGAATATCTGTCCAAACGGCTGCCCGAAGAAGGCGGCGTGTTTCTTCAAGGCGAAAGTGAAGTGGCGGTGGGATACATGATTTTCGGTGCAGCCGGGGCCGGCGAACGGGTCATGACCACCTCTTCTTCCCCGGGCATCAGCCTGATGAGCGAAGCCCTTTCCTATATTGCCGCGGCCCAGTGTCCGGCCGTGTTTGTGAACATCATGCGGGGCGGTCCGGGACTTGGCGGCATTCTGCCCGCCCAGGGAGATTATTTCCAGGCCACCAAGGGCGGAGGTCACGGGGATTATCACCTGCTGGTCATGGCGCCGGACGGGGTTCAGGAGGCGGTGGAGATGACCATGCAGGCGTTCACCCTGGCGGAAAAATATCGGAATCCGGTGATGATCATGGGAGACGGACTCATCGGACAGATGATGGAGCCCGTGGAATTCCCCGATGATTTAAAAACCGAACCCAGCGACAAAAATGACTGGGCCACCAACGGCATGGCGTATCGAAAAAGCAAAAAACGCAATTTGGTGAAATCGTTGTTTCTGGATCCCACGGCACTCAACAACAACAATTTGATTTTAAAAGCCAAATACGCGCAGATGAAAAAAGAGGAAGTGCAGTTCGAGCTGTACAATGCCGACACCGACTACCAGGTGTTGATCACCTCCTACGGCACCATGAGCCGGGTATGCCGCACCGCCATTGACATGCTCAAAGAAGAAGGCATCGAGGTGGCCATGCTGCGGCCCAAAACCCTGTTCCCGTTTCCGGAAAAAGCCGTGTTTGACGCATCGGGCAAAGACAGCTGCCAGGCGGTCATCAGCATTGAAATGAGTATGGGCCAGATGGTGGAAGATGTGGAGCGCTGCGTCAAAGGCCGCCGGCCCGTGGAATTTTATGGTGAATGCGGCGGGGATATCCCGTCACCGGAAAAAATTATCGACATAATCAAAGCTTTGTTATAGGAGACCCCCATGGGAAAAACATTTTCAAGTCCACAGGCACTCTCCACCACTCATACCCATTATTGTCCCGGATGTACCCACGGTATCGTTCATCGACTGGTGGCAGAAGCCATCGATGACTTGGGGCTCCAGGAAAAAACAGTCGGTATCGCACCGGTGGGATGTGCGGTGCTCGCGTACAACTATTTTGACTGTGATTTTCAGGAAGCGGCCCACGGCCGGGCACCGGCCATGGCCACAGGCATCAAACGGGTGCGCCCCGACCTGATGGTGTTCACCTATCAGGGGGACGGGGATCTGGCCAGTATCGGCATGGGAGAAATCATTCATGCGGCCAACCGCGGTGAAAAATTCACCACCATTTTCATCAACAATGCCATCTACGGCATGACCGGCGGCCAGATGGCCCCCACCACCATGCCGGGGCAGCGGGCCACCACGGCCCCCTTGGGCCGGGACACGGCCCAGACCGGTATGCCGCTCCGCATGGCCAACCTGCTGGGAGAACTGGTCACCCCGGGATATGTCACCCGTCAGGCCGTGCTCAAACCGCAACAGGTGAACAAGGCCAAAAAGGCCATCCGCCAGGCGTTTCAATATCAGCTGGAAAACCGGTGTTTCAGTTTTGTGGAAGTCATTTCCACCTGTCCCACCAACTGGGGCATGACACCGGTGGATGCGTTGAAATGGGCCGAGGATACCTTGCTGCCCTATTATGAGCTGGGTGATTACAAAGTCCCGGAATAAAGGCGTATCCATTTACTTTCACTACCCTAACCCATATGTTTGGAGAAACCCATGCAGACAGAAATAAAATTTGCAGGATTCGGTGGCCAGGGCATCCTGCTCAGCGCGAAACTGCTCGCATATGCCGCCATGAAGCAGGGATCGTTCGTGGCCTGGATCCCGTCGTACGGCCCGGAGATGCGGGGCGGCACCGCCTATTGCACCGTGGTGATCAGTGACCGGCTCATTGGATCGCCCATCATCAAAAACCCCACCCATCTGGTGGCCATGAACCGGCCGTCTCTGGAAAAATTTGAACAGGACGTGAAGCCCGGCGGCATCATCTTCATCAATTCCTCATTGATCCCCGTGACCAGTCAGCGCACCGACGTCACCCAGCTGGTGGTACCGGTCAATGATATCGCCATTTCCGCCGGATCGGTTCGGGCCGCCAACATTGTTGCATTGAGCGCGTTTGCCGCCAAGAGCAACCTGGTGGACCTGGAACTGCTCAAAGAATGTGTCAAAAATGAATTCGCCGCCAAACCCAAAATCATCCCGCTGAACATGGAAGCATTTGATTTGGGCGTTAAAAGCGCGCAAACCGATTAACCAAACCGGAACCGGGGTCAGGCCTGCGTTATTGTAGTTGTTGCGGTGTCTTGCAACAACTACAATAACGCAGGCCTGACCCCACAAAAAGGGGGACCGCCATGATCCGAATTGAAATTTCCTTGTTTCTGAAAAATGTGCCCGGTGAGCTGGCAAGGCTCACCGACCTGTTTGGACAGGCCGAGATCAATATCGACGCCATCACCATTCAGGATGCGTCCGCTTATGTCCAGAACCTGTTCGAAGCCCGGGGGAAATCTCTGAAACGCCTGGCGTCATCCGCCAGTTACAGCTCCATGCGCAAAGATTCCGCCGACTTTGCCCTGGTCCGGATGCTCACCGGAAATCCGGATGCCGCCGTCTCTTTGTTAAAAGAAAATGAATACCTGTTTGATACCAAAGAGGTGGTTGCGGTGGATATCACCAACAAACCCGGGGAATTTGCCAAAATCGCCAGAAAATTCGGTGAAGAACAGATCAACATCAATTATGTCTACGGGTCCGTGTCTGACGCGGACGGGAACTGCTTGTTCGTGTTCTGTCCCGAAGATGTGGCCTACGCCGCATCCTTTTTTGAGTGAGAACCGCCGGGGTTTTACGGTTTGCGTTTGTCCTTTAGAATATTGTTGGAAATCACGATGCGCTGAATCTCCGAGGTGCCTTCGTAAATGGTGAACACCCGGGCATCCCGGTAGAGACGCTCCACCACATAGTCCTTGGTAAATCCATATCCGCCGTGCATCTGGATGGCCCGGGCCGTGATCTCGTTGACCATTTCCGAGGCAAACAGCTTGGCCATGGAGGCTTCTTTGGTATAGGGCTCTTTTCGATCCTTCATGGACGCGGCAGACAGCATCAGTTGACGGGCCGCCTCGATCCGGGTCGCCATATCCGCGATCTGGAACCGGATGGCCTGATGCTTGGTGACAGGCACTCCGAACTGCCGGCGCTGGGACGCGTAGGACACGGCCGCGTCAAATGCGGCCTGGGCCACCCCGATCGACTGGGCCGCGATACCGATACGTCCGCTGTCCAGACCGGACATGGCAATTTTGAATCCATCCCCTGGCTTTCCCAGCATCCAGGATGCGGGCACCCGGCAGTCCTCGAAGATCAGATCCGTGGTATCCGAGGCACGCAACCCCATTTTATCTTCTTCATGACCCACAATCAGGCCTTTGGTATCTTTGGGAACAATAAAGCACGAGATCCCTTTGTGGGCCACATCCGGATCGGTTTTAGCCGTTACCAGAACCACTTTGGCATGCTTGCCGGACGTGATGAACCGCTTGGTGCCGTTGATGATATATTGATCTTTGTCTTTGACAGCCGTGGTGGCCTGGGACACGGGATCGGATCCCGCATCCGGCTCGGTGAGACCGAATGCGCCGATCATTTTCCCGGATGCCAGGGGCGTCAGAAACTGCTGTTTCTGTTCTTGTGTTCCGAAATTGTTGAGACTTTCGCACACAATGGAATTCTGTACCGACATCACCACGGAGGTGGAGGCACAGGAATACGCGATCTCGGACAAGGCCAGCACATAGGACACCGTATCCGCGGATTCCCCCCCATATTCTTCGGGCACCATCATGCCCATGAGCCCGAGTTCCCCCATCTGCCTGAAATTATCCGCTGGAAATTCCTTGGTCCGATCCCGTTCCGCAGCCGTGGGGGCGATCACTTTTCTGGAAAACTCCCGAACCATGTTCCGGATCATTTTCTGTTCATCGGTCAATTTACACAGCATGGTCTACCACCTCCATTATCAGGGAACGTAAACCACCACAATCAGAACCGCATCCTTCTGGGAAGGATTGCGCAAATCATGTCTGATCCCGGAATTAAAATGCAAAGATTCGCCGGAGGCAAGCACATTGACATGATCGCCCACCTGCACCTCCACCTGTCCTTCGAGCACGTGGACAAATTCTTCTCCCTCGTGCTGGAAACCGACCCCTTCATGCCGGGTCCCGGCCTCCACCACAATACGAAACGCTTTCAGGTGTTTGTTTTCCACACCCGGAGTCAAGGGCGTGTAGGCATATTGATCGGTGCGTTTGGTATAGGCCCGGGACCGCTTTTCCAGGGCCGCTTCCGGATCTTTGAGCAAAAAATCGGAATCCAGCTGCAGCACTTTGGAAATCTGAAGAAGGGTCCCCACGGACGGCCGCTTTTCGCCGCCTTCAATCTGTTTGATCACTTCCTTTGCCAGGCCGGTCTCGTTGGCCATGGTATCCAGCGTGACCTTCCTGTCCAGCCGGGCCCGCCGGATTCGTTTCCCGATGGGCACAGGATCTTTTGCACTGGCCATATCACCTCCTAATCCACGGTTTCGATCCAGTTCTCCGTATCTTTTGCCTTACCATACTGGATGGATGTCAAGGCGTCATAAAATCTCATGGCAATGGGACCCGGGTTCCCGTCACCGATGTGAAGCACCCGGTCCCCATAACAGATTTCACCCACCGGCGAAATCACCGCGGCCGTGCCGGACCCGAACACTTCTTTCAGACGGCCGGAGGCGTGAGCATCCACCACTTCATCAATGCTGATTTTTCTTTCCGACACAGGAATTTTCCATTTTTTTGCCAGATCGATCACTGAAAATCGGGTAATCCCGGGCAGAATACTGCCGGTGAGATTGGGGGTCACCAGTTCATCATCCAGAACAAAGAAGATGTTCATGGCCCCCACCTCCTCCACATATTTTCGTTCTAAAGCATCGAGCCACAGCACCTGGGCATATCCCTGTTTTTTGGCAATTTCTCCGGCATTGAGACTGGCCGCGTAATTGCCTGCGGTCTTGAATTCCCCCACCCCGCCGGGAACGGCCCGGACATGGTCTCTGGATACCCAGATCTTGACCGGGGCCAGCCCGCCGGGGTAATACGCGCCCACGGAACATAAAACAATGAAAAAGGTAAACGTGAATGAGGATCTCACGCCCAGAAACGGATCCGTGGCAATGATAAAAGGCCGGACATACAGTGACGTGCCCAATGTTTCCGGTATCCAGTCTTTTTCCAGTTTCAGCAGCTGTTTCAACGCGTCCATGACAAAGTCGATGTCCACTTCCGGGATGCACAGACCCCGGGCCGACCGGTTCAGGCGTTCAAAATTATCCCTGGCCCGGAACAGCTGGATTTTCTTTTCCGGGGTCTTGTAGGCCTTGAGTCCTTCGAAAATGGCCTGACCATAATGAAACACCATGGCTGCCGGTGACAAAGATACCGATGCAAACGGTTCGATGCGCGGATCATGCCATCCTTTATCCGTTGAATACTCCATGACAAACATATGATCCGTGAACGCGGTACCGAATCCCAGGTCTTCATCCTTTGGCCGGGTACCGGCCTTACCGACCCGGGTGACTGCAATTTCCATACGCCTCCTTCTGACACACCAGACATGGGTGCAAAAGCTAAAAAATTAAAAAATAATATCTGGTTATAAGACCGTTTCACAATTGCTTTGTCAAGCTTATTTTTGCCATGACATCTTTGTTTTTCCATAAAGATATCTTTTCGGCCGGGCCATACATCCGGCATGCAGAATTTTTTTGCTGGTCAACAGATGCTTTCGGTATTATGATAAAAAACAGTTTGTTGAATTCAACCGCTGCATAAAGGAGACCAATCATGAGTGAAAAAAAATTCAAACAAATCTGTACCTGTGACAACTGCGGCAATGAAGCGGAGATGATCGTTACCTGCCAATGGGTTGAAGTGGAAGCCGCACAGGACAAAAAAAACACCGGCCAGGCACCTGTCAAAGTGAAAGGGACCGGCACCTGCACGTCCTGCGGCAATGAAGCAGACACCTGGGTGGATCTGTGAGGGCGGTGTAATGGACGATCACCGCATCCTGGAAAACAAACGCATCCTGGTGGTGGATGATGAACCCGACATCCTGGAAACCATGGAAGAGTTACTCCACATGTGCCGGGTGGATACGGCCGGTTCGTTCGAATCTGCCGTGGAAAAGCTGAACACCGCAACCTACGATGCCGCCGTACTGGACATTATGGGCGTGCAGGGGTACGGGCTTCTGGACATCACCCGCCGCCTGAATCTGCCCACCCTGATGCTCACGGCCCATGCGTTGACACCTGAAAATCTGAAAACCGCCATAAAAAAAGGGGCGGATGCCTACATTCCCAAAGAAAAGCTGGTGGATATCGCTGTATTTCTCGCGGATGTGTTGACGGCCAGGCAACAGGGTCGGCAGGCCAATGCAGGTTGGTTCGATTTGGTCAGACCCGTATTTGACAAATTGTTCGGGCCGGAATGGCAAAAAAAGGAAAACATCGATCTGTAAATTTCAACCTTCTCGAGAAAGGGGGATGGACACCTTGAATTCCGCTCCATGCCCGGCATCCGACTGCAGCACCATCTCTCCGCCCATGTCCCTGAGCAGCACCATGACACCGGCCAGGCCCAGACCGTGGCTCTGGATGGCATCTTCAATCGATCCCCCGGTGGTGAAATAGGTCTCGAATATCCGTTGGTGATCCGCCCGGGGAATCCCCCGACCATCGTCTTTCACCCACAGGATCAGGCAGCTGTTTTTGATCACACCCCGGATATCCACACAGGCACTCCGGTGTTTGAATGCGTTGGTCACCAGATTCCGCAGGATTTGCCGGACTTTGGCTGCATCCAGACACACACTGGCTTCCCAGATCTGTTTTTCAAAACAGAGGGTCACCCCGGCATGGGCAATCACTTCCTGCAACTGGCCATAGGTACTCACTTTTCGGATCCTATCCGCCACATTGGGATCCGTTAGATCAAAGACCTCCACCAGGACTCCTGCAACCAGGGACGACACGGTAAACCAGGAACAGATCATGACCCCTTCTCTGGACCGTCCGAGCTCCAGGACATCGTTGACCAGCCGCTGGGTCGTCAGGGTGTTCCGGACAATCCGTTTGAGTACCTTGATCTGTTTTTCCGTCAAAGAGCCATAGGTGTCCTGGCGATCCAGCAGGGATCGAGCCCCGGCATTGATGACGGATATCGGCACCTTGAGATCATGGATAAGGATCTCGGTTTTGATGTTGGAGTCGGGTATCTTGTTCATCACCTCTTAAAATCCTTGCAATTTGATTCAATGATTTTATATAGTGGCAACATCTCGTTACCCGATTGTTATACGAAGATACGTGAATCTTGTAAAGCCCTTTGGAGTTTTTATGGCGGATCATGATGCTGAAATTGCTGAACTCGAAAAAAAAATCCAGGCGCTGGAAGAAGAAAACCAGCTGCTCAGCAACATCATATACAAAGCCCCGATCCCCATTTTCGTGGTGGATCGACAACATAAAATCAGCCATTTCAACCAGGCGCTGGAAGAGTTGAGCGGATTCAACGCGCAAGACATGATCGGAACAAATTTGCAGTGGAAAGCGTTTTATGCCAAAAAACGGCCGGTCATGGCAGATTTGATTGTCGACAACGCTCCGGCTGACAAGATTCTTGATCTGTACGGCCCCAAATACAAAAAAGCGCTGGACAATGAATCGCTGTTTGCGGCTACCGATTTTTTTCCAGACCTGCCGCCGGCCGGGAAATGGTTGTTTTTCACAGCGGCGGCCGTGTGTGACGGTAACGGCCATATTGCCGGAGCGGTCGAAACCCTCCAGGATGTCACAACGGAAAAAGCCAGAGAACAAGAGGTATTCGAGCTTTATCAGACCTATCACCAGGTACTTGAATTCATTCCATATCCCATTATCCTTTACGATGTAAATGGTCATGTCGCCTATGTGAATCCCGCATTTTCCACTGTGTTCGGCTGGACCCTGGATGAAATCAAAGGCAGAACCCTGGATTTCGTGCCGGAAAATCTGAAAAAAGAAACCAGCCAAATGCTGGACCGGTTCAAGCAGAACCAGAGAATCTCCCGCTATGAAACCCGACGATACACCAAAGACGGCCGGATTCTGGATGTGGTGATCTGGGCCGCCTCCTGCACCTGGTCCAGGGATCGATCCGGGGAACACTTCGTGATTTTAAGAGATATCACAAAAGAAAACCGGCTGGCTGCCAACAACCGGACGATCATGCGCATCAGCGCGGCGTTGCCCGAATATCCGGAACTCGAAGATCTCATGGATTATATTACCAGAGAAATCAAGGGGCTGCTGAACACGGAAGGGGCCGTGGTGCTGCTGTATGATGAGATCAAAAACGATCTTTTTTTTCTGGGCGCGTCCTATGATGACTCGGACACGGAACAGCGGGCCAGAAAAATCCGGTTTGCCCTGGATGAAGTGCTGGCCGGAAAAGTCTTGAAGACCGGCAAACCCGCAGTGAACAACCAGGCGGACCGTTCCAGCGACACCTATCCGGAACGTGACCGCAAAATGGGATACAAGACCCGAAGCATTCTGTGCGTTCCCATCCGAAGCGACAGCCGAATCACCGGAATTTTATGTGCCATCAACAAAAAGCAGAACATCTTTGACGACAATGACATGGAGTTGATGATCCTGATCGCCGGCACCGTGGGAATCTCCATTGAAAACGCCCGGTTTGCCAAAGCCCTGAAAGAAGCGTACCTGGATGTGGCGTCCATGAACCGGGCCAAGGACAAGGCCATCAACCATCTGTCCCATGAATTGAAGACCCCGGTGGCGGTGCTCACCGGGTCGTTGCAGATTCTCAAGAAAAAATTGTCGGAACTGCCCCGGATCAAGGCCGTATCCACCCTGGACCGGATCCAGCGGAATCTGAACCGCATTGTACAGATCCAGGAAGAAACCGCGGACATCATGGACAAAAAAGTATACGGAGCCAGGGATATGCTCCAGGTCATGCTTCAGACCTGCAAGGATGAACTGGCCACATTGATTGCCCAGCACCTGGATGAAGAAGACCCTATGGAAGTGGTCACGGCGGTCATTGAAAAAGAGTTCAGCTCACCGGCCCTGAACATCAAAGATATCCACCTGAACTCAGCATTTGAAGTACTGTTTGAAAACCTGAGTCCTTTGTTTGCATTCAGGGATCTGGAAATCAATCTTGATGTGGAAGACAATCTTCCCAAAATCCGCCTGCCCAGAGACGTATTTGAAAAGACCCTGACCGGGCTGATTAAAAACAGTATCGAAAACACCCCGGACCATGGCCGTATCGATATTTCGATTACGCAAAAACAAGACCGCATCGTCTTTACCGTCCATGATTTCGGGGTGGGCATAGAAACCGAAGACCAGAAACGCATTTTTGAAGGTTTTTTTTCCGTCCAGAAAACGGCGGACTACTCCACCAAAACCCCGTATGATTTCAATGCCGGAGGCAAAGGGGTGGATCTGTTGCGTATCAAGCTGTTTGCCGACCGGCTGGGATTTTCCATTCACATGGAATCCCGCCGTTGTATTTTTCTGCACGACAACCCAGGCGAAACCTGTCCGGGAAATATATGTCAATGCCGGTTCTGCAGCGACATATCCGATTGCTTGAACTCCGGACATTCCCTATTTTCGGTCAGTTTTCCCTGTGAAAAAAATATTATGAAAAAAACTCTTTGACAAACCGGAATCAATTACATTACAACTAAAGTTGTAGCGAGACTGAGCGCTCGTTCTGTAATGAACCCGGATAACTGAACCAGATAACTGAACCAGATAACTGACACTGTTTAGCGGTTTTCGTACCAAACAGTCAACGATTGATCAACTCTTTTCCAGGGGGGCTTCATGAACCAGCTGCACCAGTTAGGCTTTTTTGACATCTACGAAAAAAACGCCCGGATACTGAAACAACACCCTGCCCTTTACTGGGATTCCCAGCAGATCAGCCATGCGGATCTGCTCGACCAGACGGTACACCTGGCTGCCGGCCTGTCTTTTCTGCCGCCCAAAACCCGGGTGGCGGTACTGTGCAGAAACCACCCTGTTTTTTTCCACCTGTTCGGGGCGGCATCTGCGTTGAACCTCACGCTGGTGCTGATCAACCGGCGCCTGTCCGACACTGAAATCAAACACATTGTTGAAGACACGACCCCTTCGATTCTCATCTGCGACAGGGATATGGCACCCCGGGCATCGCACCTGGTGTCGGCGTATTCGTTTCTGGATCAATATCTGGTGGTGGACGGTCCCGATGAAACCCTGTCGGCGTGGTATCAGAACCCCGGGGAGGTGTCGCGGGTGCCCGGTTCCAGTGATGACCCGTTTGTGATCATCCATACGGCCGCTGTCCAGGGCAAACCCAGAGGCGCCGTGCTGAGCCAGGCCAACATTGTGCTGTCCAATATGCAGCTGATTCATTACTACGGCCTGGATCGAACCGCCTGCCTGGCCAACATTCTGCCCCTGTTCCACATCATGGGCGTGAACATGGCCCTGGCCACACTCCAGGCCGGTGGAAACAACGCGATCCTTGAAAAATTCGATCCCGGTCAGACCCTTGCCCTGATTCAAGACCTGAAAGTGACACTGCTGGGGTCTTTCCCTCCGATATTGACCCAGCTGTCAGACCTTATCGAAACAGGCTCATATGATCTCACCAGCCTAAAAATCGCTGCCGGGCTGGATGCACCGGATACGGTCAAACGATGGGAAGCGGCCACAGGAACCCCCTTCTGGACCATGTACGGCCAGACGGAAACCTCGGGGTTGATCTCATTTGCCCCCTACTTGGAACAGCCCGGATCTGCCGGTGCTGTCTCGCCTTTGGTGGATATCCGAATCGCCGATGACTTCGACCGGGAACTGCCGGTGGGCGAAACCGGTGAAATCCTTGTCAGAGGCCCGCTGGTGTTCCAGGGGTACTGGAACGATCCGGATTTGACCGCGCACACGGTCAGGAACGGGTGGCACCATACCGGAGATCTGGGCATGATCGATGCGGACGGGTTTCTGTATTTCAAAGGCAGAAAAGCGGAAAAAGAACTCATCAAGCCGGGCGGTGAAAACGTGTTCCCGGCAGAAGTGGAACAGGTCATCATGCAGCATGATGCCGTGAAAGAGGTGTGTGTATTCGGAGTGCCGGATCCCAAATTCGGTGAAGGTATCAAAGCGGTGTGCACCCTGCATCCAGACCAGGTGTTGACCGCGGATGCGCTGATCCGGTTCACGGGATCCGTGATTGCCGGTTACAAAAAGCCCCGGTATGTGGAATTCATACCGGATCTCCCGAAAACCGCGGAAGGCACCATCGATCGGGAAAAAATAAAACAGCAGTTCTCATAAACCCTGACCAGGCATTTATTTGAAAGGCTTTTTTCCAATAACCCACAGCATTTGGATTCTTTATGGCGCAATTAAACATTTCAGACGTGACGCTTACCTTTGGCGGGCTCAAGGCGCTTTCCCATGTGGATATGACCATGGAGCCCGGGCTGATCACCTCCATCATCGGGCCCAACGGTGCCGGTAAAACCAGCATGCTCAACTGCATCTCCGGATTTTATCATCCGACAAAAGGAGAAATCCTGTACAAGGATAAAGACCTGAGCCATGCCTCCCCCCATCAGGTTTCCACCATGGGAATTGCCCGGGCCTTCCAGAACCTGGAGCTGTTCTCCGGGCTCTCGGTGCTGGACAACCTGCTGCTGGCCCGGCACCAGAACCTGACCTATTCGCTTTTCCATGCGGTATTCTTCCATGGAAAAGCCTCCCGGGTGGAGGCGGAAAACAGAGAATTTGTAGAGGACATCATCGACTTCATGGAGCTGGAACCGGTGCGAAAACACCTGGTAGGCAGCCTGAGCTACGGGATTCAGAAAAAAGTGGAAGTGGCCCGGGCTTTGACCATGGACCCGGAAATTCTGCTGCTGGACGAACCCATGGCCGGCATGAACATTCAGGAAAAAGAAGACATTGTCCGGTTTGTCATGGATATCCAGAAGGAACGCAGCGTCACCGTGGTGCTGGTGGAGCATGACCTCGGGGTGGTCATGGATATTTCCGACCGGATCTATGTGCTGGACTTCGGAGAGGTCATCGGATCCGGCACCCCGGACGAGGTTGCCAACAATCCCAAAGTCATTGACGCCTATATCGGGGAGGACTGATCACCATGAG
>JAABUD010000257.1 GCA_011389555.1 Desulfotignum sp.
GGCTGAAATCGCCCAGATCATCCAGTATCTGAAAGTATCTGCCGTGTTCTGCGACAACCAGGAACAGGTGGACAAGGTAAGGGAAGTGCGGGACCAGATCCCCCATGTCAAAAAAGTCATTTTTGAAGACCCCCGGGGCATGCGCGATTACATGTCCGACGACTGGTTCATCAACATCCGGGACCTGTTTGACATGGGGGATGCGGCCCATGCCAAAGACCCGGACCTGTTCGAATCCCTGGTGGACCAGGGCAACCCCGATGATGTCTGCCACCTGTGCCTGACCTCGGGCACCACAGGACTGCCCAAGGGCACCATGATGACCCATAAGAACTACATCAACATGGGCGTCAGAATCACCCAGGTGGACCCGCTGGAACCCACCGATGAATATGTGTCGTTTCTGCCCTTTGCCTGGATCGGGGAACAGATGAACTCATTCGGTGTGGCCATGGCCACGGGCATCACCATCAATTTTCCGGAATCCGTTGAAACCGCCATGTCGGATTTAAAGGAGATCGGCCCCCACTTCATGTTCGGGGCCCCCAGGATCTATGAGGGTATCCGGTCGGAAATCTGGCTGAAAATCGACCAGTCCTACTGGTTCAACAAACTGATGTACAATTATTTTATAAAGATCGGCATTGCAGCGGCAGGCTTCCGCATGACCGGCAAACCCATGCCGGCGATGCTCCGGTTCAAGGCCTGGCTGGGAAAACAGTTCATCTTCCGGCCCCTGGTGAACCAGATCGGCCTTTTGCGCCTGCGGCGGGCCTATACCGGGGGGGCCGCCCTGGGACCGGAACTGTTCACCTTTTACCAGGCCATCGGGGTCAACCTCAAGCAGATTTACGGACAGACGGAAATCACGGGTATTGCATACATGCACAGGGACGGGGATATCCGGCCGGAAACCGTTGGCAAGCCCCTGCCCGGCACAGAGTGCAAAATTGCCGATGATGGAGAGATCCTGTCCCGATCCCCCTCGGTATCCCCCGGATACTTTGAACTGCCGGAAAAAACCGAAGAACTGCTGGAAGGCGGTTGGCTGCACTCCGGAGATGCCGGATTCATTGATGAAAACGGGCACCTGGTGGTCATTGACCGGGTGTCTGATGTAATGCACAACAACAAGGGAGAGATGTTTTCCCCCATGTTTCTGGAAAACGCCCTCAAGTTCAGCCCCTATATAAAGGAAGCCGTGATTTTCGGCAACAAAAAGGATTTTGTGGCGGCCCTGATCAACATCGATCCCATTGTGGTGGGAAAATGGGCGGAAGACAAAGGCCTGTCCTACTCCACCTACATGGACCTGTCCAAAAAAAAGGAGGTAGCGGACCTGATCATGGAACAGGTGATCGATGTCAATTCCAGAGCGGAAAAAGAACATTTCAAAATCAAGCGGTTTGCCCTGCTGTACAAGCTGCTGGACATGGATGACGGCGAGTTGACCAAAACCGGAAAGATCCGCCGCAAATTTGTACTGGAGCGGTATCAGAACCTGTATGAAGCGCTGTATGATGAAAACGTGGACACAAAAGAGGTCGAAGCGTCCTTCCAGTACCAGGACGGGCAGTCGACACTGGTGAAAACCCGGATCGCATTTTACACGGTGAAAGGAGTCTGATGAGTTATTTTTTTCAAATTGTAGTCAGTGGTATCGTGGTGGGCTCCATCTATGCCCTGGCCGCCCTGGGCCTGGT
>JAABUD010000258.1 GCA_011389555.1 Desulfotignum sp.
TTCTTTTTTCTCTGGTGCCGTGTTTTGGCAAGAAGCTTTCTGTGTTTATGTTTGCGCATCTTTTTTCTTCTCTTTTTGATAACACTGCTCAAAAAAATCACCTCCTTTAATTTGTCTTTACGTCAATTTATCAACTGGTAAATAATAATAGTAGCATAACATTCGGGTAAATGTCCATTTTTTTTTGTCTGGAAACCATGGAAACGCAAACCGACCGGTTTTTCAATACATCCGAGCTGGACACAGTTTCCAAAGCTGCGATGATCTGTGAAGACCTGGTGAACAGTTACTATAAATTGTCGTCCACTCATTGGCTGAAAAACCGGTATGATATCCGCACGGCCCGGGATCTGGCCCCCCATGAGCGGGTGCACGGACCGTTTGCCCAGGTAATGAAATATGATGGACAGAAAACCGATGTGCCGCTGGGGTCCTCCCGGTTCAGCCTGTATACCGTGTGTCTTCAGGATCCGGCCATTCTCGGCACCGTGGCAGTGCATTCGTCCATTCAGCTGCTGCCGTTTCTGGTGTATGTGCTGGTACATGAACTGGTACACGTGGTGCGGTTCCTGCAGTTTCACCATCGGTATGAACACGCTTCGGAAGCGTCCGTGACCCTGGCCGAAGAAAAAAGGGTCCATTGTCTCACTTATGAAATACTTGCGCCGGTGGCGCTGGAGGGTTTGGACCAAGTCTTTGATTTTTTTGAACATTGGCGAATCAGCCATGGCCAGTGATATTGGATGAAATTATAAAAAAACCTGCCTTGACAGGGGAAAAATGCTTATTATTATATCAATGATTTTTAAAGCAGCGATTGACGCTAAAAAAGGGAGAAAGGGAAAAATGCCGGTTTATGAGTATCAGTGTTCCGTATGCAGACATATTGAAGAAGCCTTTCAGAAAATTTCAGACGCGCCTTTGACCGTATGTCCGAAATGCCATGGGCCGCTGGGAAAAATCATATCTCACAGTTCCTTTCATTTAAAAGGGTCCGGCTGGTATGTCACCGATTACGGCGGAACCAAAAACCGGGCGGACAGCCCGGAAAAACCCCCGGCCAAATCCAGTGAAACAACGTGTGCCGCGACATCTGAATCAGCGAAAAAACAAGATGCCCAATAGCAGACGTTACCACATAACAATTCAATCAAACAAACAAACAGATTTCAACCAACATTAAAACGTAAAGAGGAGTATTGCATCATGAGTTTGAGACCATTAAGTGACAGAATTCTGGTTCTGCGTACCGCAGAAGATGAAAAAACCAAAGGCGGTATTATCATTCCGGATACAGCCAAGGAAAAACCGGCCGAGGGCAAGATAGTGGCTACCGGAAACGGACGGATGGGCGATGACGGTAAGCTGCTGCCCATGGATGTCAAAGTGGGAGACCGGGTATTGTTCAGCAAATACGGCGGCACGGACGTGAAAATCGATGGCGAGGACTACCTGATCCTGCGCCAGGATGATGTGCTGGGCGTCATCGAATAACCCGAACCCAAAACCCAGTACCCAAAACCCAAAACCCAATTAATTATGGAGATGAATAAAAATGGCCAAAGAAATCAAATATGATGCCAAAGCACGGGAAGCAATGCTCAAAGGGGTCAAAGCCTTGGCTGACGCAGTTGTCGTCACTCTGGGACCCAAGGGAAGAAATGTCGTTATCGAAAAATCCTGGGGATCACCCACGGTGACCAAAGATGGTGTGACCGTTGCCAAAGAGATCGATCTGGAAGACAAATTCGAGAACATGGGTGCCCAGATGGTCAAGGAAGTGTCTTCCAAAACCTCTGACATGGCAGGCGACGGTACCACCACCGCCACGGTCCTGGCCCGCTCTATTTATGAAGAAGGTCAGAAACTGGTGGTGGCCGGTAACAATCCCATGGGAATCAAACGCGGCATCGACATGGCTGTGGCCCAGATCACCGCAAACCTCTCAGCCCTGGCCAAACCCACCAAAAACCAGAACGAAATCGCCCAGGTCGGCACCATTTCCGCCAACAGTGATGAAACCATCGGTAACATCATTGCCGAAGCCATGGACAAAGTGGGCAAGGAAGGCGTGATTACCGTGGAAGAAGCCAAATCCATGGAAACCACCCTGGAAGTGGTGGAAGGCATGCAGTTCGACAGAGGGTATCTGTCTCCCTATTTTGCCACGGACACCGAAAAAATGGTGGCAGCCATGGAAAATCCCTATGTGCTGATCTGCGACAAAAAGATCTCTTCCATGAAAGACCTGCTCCCGGTGCTCGAAGAAATTGCCAAGACCGGAAAACCCCTTGTGATCATCGCAGAAGATATTGAAGGCGAAGCACTGGCCACCCTGGTGGTGAACAAGCTGCGGGGCACTCTGAACGTGGCGGCTGTCAAAGCCCCGGGTTTCGGAGACAGAAGAAAAGCCATGCTGGAAGATATCGCCATTCTCACCGGCGGCCAGGTGGTGTCCGAAGATATCGGCATCAAGCTGGAAAATGTCACCATCCAGGATCTTGGCCAGGCCAAGTCCATCACCATTGACAAGGACAACACCACCATTGTCGACGGTGCCGGTTCCAGGGAAGCCCTGGAAGGCCGGGTGAAAATGATCCGTGCCCAGGTGGAGGAAACCTCTTCCGATTATGACAAAGAAAAACTCCAGGAACGGCTGGCCAAACTGGTGGGCGGTGTGGCCGTCATCAACGTGGGCGCTGCCACTGAAACCGAGATGAAAGAAAAGAAAGCCCGGGTGGAAGACGCTTTGAACGCAACCCGCGCAGCCGTGGAAGAAGGCATTGTTCCCGGCGGCGGTGTGGCCCTGGTCCGGTGCATTGACGGGCTCAAGGAGATGGATGCGACCGGCGAGGAAAAACTGGGTGTGACCGTGGTGGCCAGAGCCATTGAGGAACCCCTGCGCAAGATCGCTGACAATGCAGGTGTGGAAGGGTCCGTGGTCATCAACAAGGTCAAGGAAGGCAAGGGCGCGTTTGGTTACAACGCGTTGACCGATGTCTATGAAGACCTGATCGAGGCCGGTGTCATCGATCCCAAGAAAGTGGTGCGGTTTGCTTTGCAGAATGCAGCCTCTGTTGCTTCTGTCATGCTTACCACCGAGGCCATGATTGCGGAAAAACCCGAAGAAAACCCGGCACCCCCGATGCCCGGCGGCGGCGGAATGGGCGGCATGGGAGGCATGGGCGGCATGATGTAGCCCGATTCTGTGCCTTGAATGACTGAAGGATAATCAAAAGCCCCTTTAACCCGGTTAAAGGGGCTTTTTGTTTCCGGGGTCAGGCCTTGCATTTTTGATGTTTCTCGCAGAAAACATCAAAAATGCAAGGCCTGACCCCGGAGCCGGTACTTGACAGAACAGGCGGCCTCATATAGGTAAGCATAGCAAAGGAATATTTTAGGATTCAACTTCAAGCGAGGGACTATGACGACTGAGACAATCGGACTGCTTTACATGCTGACGGATGCCGGGCCTGTGGTAAAGTTTGTCATGCTCGTGCTCCTGTTTTTTTCCATCACTACATGGGCCATTATTTTTATAAAGTTCCGTTATTTCCGGAAGGCGTTTCGGGAAATGGCGGATTTTACCGATATCTTCTGGCAGTGCCGGACCCTGGCGGATGCGTTTGCCAAGGCCAAGGCGTTGCGATCGAGTCCGGCGGCCCGAATTTTCATCCCGGCCTACATGGAAATGAACCGGTCCCGGAAAAAAGACAGCGCCGTGTCCCTGCAAAGCATGGGCAGTCTCCAGCGGACCCTGCGGCGGTCCATCACCGTGGAGATCCATCGGTACCGCCAGCTGGTGCCGTTTCTGGCCACCGTGGGAAATACCGCGCCGTTTATCGGGCTTTTCGGCACGGTCTGGGGGATCATGCATACGTTCCAGGGCATCGGGCTGAGCGGTTCCGCCAGCCTGGCCGTGGTGGCTCCGGGAATTTCCGAAGCCCTGATCGCCACGGCGGCCGGGCTGGCCGCTGCCATTCCCGCTGTGATGGCGTACAACCATTTTACCGATAAAATCCGGGTTTTGAATTCGGAACTGGAAACCTTTTCGTCCGATCTGTTGAATATCATTGAACGTGACATTCAAAATCAACTGGAGGCGTGATGCAGTTTGAATCCGGTAATGATGCATTGATGTCTGACATCAACGTGACCCCGTTTGTGGATGTGATGCTGGTACTGCTGATTATTTTCATGGTGACCGCGCCCATGATGGTTCAGGGGGTGGATGTGGATCTGCCCACGGCCACGGCAGGGCCTTTGCCCTCCAATGAAGATCATCTGATCATTTCCGTGGACAAGGACCGCATGGTGTATCTGAACGACCAGGAGGTGTCTGTGGCGTTTCTGGCGCAAAAACTGGGAGCGATCCTGGAAAATCTGGATTCAGATGCCGTGTATCTCAAAGCGGATAAACAGGTGCCCTATGGGGTGGTGGTTCATGTGATGTCCCAGATCAAACAGGCAGGTGTCAAAAGCCTGGGTATGATCACCCTTCCGGACGATGCAGAGGCATCCTGACATGTCAATGTGATGGCACCCATTTTTCCAATCAAAGATATCAGAGTCAAAGGCTTTGAACATCATGACATCCGTTTCCGGGGTGTGGTGGTGTATGCGGGCATCTCTGTGTGTGTTCACGTGCTTTTTTTTCTGTTGACCCTGTGGGGGGTTCAATTCCAAATGCCCTACAAGACCCCGGAAGTGGTCCAGGTGGATCTGGTGTCATTCGCTCCGGGAGAGCCCGGGGGGCCGGCACCCCAAAAAAGTGCGGCAGAACCGGAGCCGCCGTCTGCGGTACCCGTGGACAGCGTACCGGAACCCACGGTGTCGGAATCGACAGCCCCGCCGGTGGAAAAAGCACCTGAGCCGGAACCGGTGTCCGTGCTGAAGCCGGATCTCAGTTTGAAGTCAAAACCCAAAAATCTCAAAGAACTGATGGCTGAAAAGCCGGAACCGGAACCGGAACCAAAGCCAGAGCCTGAGCCAGAGCCAGAGCCAGAAACCAGGCCTGCGGA
The DNA here is from genome assembly GCA_011389555.1 of Desulfotignum sp. Classification (GTDB taxonomy): domain Bacteria; phylum Desulfobacterota; class Desulfobacteria; order Desulfobacterales; family Desulfobacteraceae; genus Desulfotignum. The sequence goes on from JAABUD010000258.1 coordinate 5,022, forward strand.
ACCGGCACCCGAAAAAAAACCGGAAAACAGACCTGAAAAACAGGCACCTGATTCACAAGAGCAACTGGCCCGGGCCATGGAACGTCTTGCGAAAAGCGTGGAAGAACAGGATACCTCCATGGCTGATTCCAGTACCAGTACCGGCACCGGACCGGTTTCCGGATCCGGTAAAGGGGGGGGGACCGGCACACAGGGGGGCACGCCACTGGATTTATATAAGATGGTGTTATCGTCCGCTATCCAGCAGAACTGGGTGTTCAATGAGACGCTGGCCGGACTGGACCAGAACATGGAGGTCCGGATATTGATAAAAATTTTGAAAAACGGGGAAATCAGAGATATCATGTACGAGACCCGGTCCGGGAATCCCTACCTGGACCAGAGTGCCAAACGGGCGATTCAGCGGGCCAACCCCCTGCCGTCCCTGCCCCGGGGCATGGCCTCTTATGATGTGGTGGTGATTTTTACTCCGAAAGGATTGAGATGATCAGGCAATTCGTTTTTTTAATGATCACCGGTCTGCTGATCGGTTTGTTGGTTGTCCCGGACCCATTGACGGCAGCCCCGTATGATACCATTCAGGTGAGCAATCCGTTTTTGAACAAAACCCCGGTGGCATTGCCCGGGTTCAAGGCATTGACCGGCCGTCCCGAGGAAACAAAGATCGGTGAAACAGCGCTTGAAACGCTTGAAAACGGACTGATGTTCACGGGATACCTGAAGCGGGTCAATCCGGAGGCGTTTCTGGCGGATCCGTCCGAAACCGGTATCCAGATGTCACAGATCAATTTTTCCGACTGGACCGGCATTGGTGCGGAACTGCTGATCACCGGCGGGGTCGAGGAAACAGACGGGCGGGTGAAACTGAAACTGCGGCTGTTTGACACCTTCAATACCCAGCTGTTGAAAGGCAAGATCTATACCGGCCCCACGGATCAGGTCCGGCGCATGATTCACCTGTTCTGCGCGGAAGTGTCCCATGCGTTGACCGGCAAATGGGGCGTATTTGCCAGCAAACTGGCGTTTGTTTCCACGGTGGATGAAAACAAGGAGATTTTTGTGAGTGATTTCGACGGACACAATGCCACCCGGATCACCCGTCACAAAAGCATCTCTTTGTCTCCGGCCTGGTCATCGGACGGCCGGCGGCTTGCCTACGTGTCCTATGCCGGCGGCAAGCCCGATATCTATATCCGGCACCTGGAACAGGAACGGGGCACGGTGATCAACCGGGAAGGCATGAACATCACCCCGGCCTGGATGCCGAAACAGGACACCCTGGCCGCGGCGCTAAGCTTTTCCGGAAATCAGGAAATATATCTGTTGACCCGGCAGGGAGAAATGATTAAAAAGGTAACCAGCAGCTGGGGAATCAATGTGTCGCCGGAATTTTCACCGGACGGCGGTAAACTGGCGTTTGTTTCCAACCGGTCCGGCACGCCCCAGATTTATATCCAGGACCTGGCATCCGGAGAGGTTGACCGGGTGACGTTCCAGGGGCGCTACAACACCTCACCGGCCTGGTCCCCGGATGGAAAGAAACTCGCGTATGTGGGGATCGAGAAGAACCGGATCGATATTTATCTGCTCCAGTTGGACCAAGGGCCCGGCATGCCGGTGCAGCTGACCCGAAACCAGGGGGACAATGAAGATCCGTGCTGGTCTCCGGACGGCAACCTGATCGTTTTTACATCCACCCGTGAGGGTGGCGGGGGGGCGTTGTTCGTGATGACGGCAGCCGGAACCGACCAGCGCCGGCTCGTGACGATGCCGGGTCGTCAGACCCAGCCCCGCTGGTCCGGACCCATGACATACAAAGAATAAGGTAATCAGCAGGCAAATCAATCAATCTAAGGAGGGTAAGATGAACAGACAATTGGCGTTACATTTACTGATGGCGATTCTTGTGGCCGGACTTTTTCTGACCGCATCCTGTGCTAAGAAAACCGTGGTGTCCGATGCCGGCACCATTGAAGACCAGGCACAGGCATCGGCCGAAGCCGAAGCCGAAGCAGCGGCAGCCGCTGCCAGAAAAGCGGAACAGGAACGGATCCGGCAGCAGGAAATTCAAGAGGAAGCCGCCAGAAAGAAAACCATTGAACAGGCAAGGGTCCAGGCAGCCAAAACCCGTTTTCTGCATCAGAATATCCATTTTGAATTCGACAGCGCCCAGCTGACGGACGAGGCAAAAGCGCTGCTTCGGGAAAAGGCGGACTGGCTCAAGGCCAACCCGGGGCAAAGCATTGTCATTGAAGGACATTGTGATGAACGGGGAACCACGGAATACAACCTGGCTCTGGGAGAACGGCGTGCCGGTTCCGTCAAGCAATACCTGCAGGATCTGGGTATCGGCGCTTTCCGGATGACCACGGTCAGCTACGGGGAAGAACGGCCCCTGGATCCGGGTCAGAACGAAGCGGCCTACAGCAAAAACCGCCGGGCCCAGTTTGTCCTGAAATAACGACCGGTGTATGAATTTTCCGGGTTTGGCCGGATCTGTTTACCGATTCGGCCAAACCCGGGCGTGTTGTTCAGGCAAGGGGGAACCATGAGAAACATTGTTTTATCCATCGGTGGGGTGCTGTTGATACTGGGGCTGTTCGGGTGTGTGTCGCCCGAACAATACCAGACACTGGAAAATCGCGTCAATGCCCTGGAAATGGAAAATACCCGGCTGAAGAATTTGCAGGCACAATTCCGGAACCAGGCGGACGACCTGTCATCGGCCATGGAAAAACTGGAGAAAAAAGTCCAGGCAACCGAACAGATGTCCCGGGAAAATATTGCAGACATCAATCAGGAATTGCAGCAGGTGCATAAAAAATATGGCCAGCTGCAGGGATTGATGGAAGAGACCGCCCATCAAATGGGTGCCACCGACCTGAGTTTCCAGGCAGGTCCGGCAGAAATCCTGGAGCAAATGGACCGGGCCGTATCCCGCAATCATTCCCGGATCACCCGGCTGGAAACCTATATGGGATTCGAGCCCACCGTGCCCGGCACGGGGGATGACACGGCACAGCCCGAAACGCCGGGGCCTGAATCCGGTGCCGAAGACCAGACCGCAGCGATTCCCGTGTCTGACCAGGCCGCCTATGAACAGGCCAAAAAGACCTTTGACGACGGTGACATGGAGGACGCACGGCTCCAGTTTGAAAATTTCATCAACACGTTTCCAAAGTCCGATTATGCCGGCAATGCCCGGTTCTGGATTGCCGACAGCTATTATGTGGAAAAATGGTATGAAAAAGCCATTCTGGAATATCAGAAAGTGCTGGAACAATACCCGGATTCCAATAAAACCGCGGCTGCCCGGCTCAAACAGGGGTATGCCTTTGCCGAGCTGGGGGAAAAAGCCAATGCCCGGCTGATTTTAAAAGAACTGATTTCCCGGTATCCCGATTCCCGGGAAGCGGAATTTGCGGAAAAAAAGCTGAACAAGCTTCAGTGAAAGACAAATCGATCAAAGTCGTTGGCATCGATCCGGGCCTGGCCGGCACCGGTATCGGGGTGGTGGAAGGGGATGTTCGGGCGGTGTCCGGATATTCGTTCGGGTGTGTGACCACCGCATCGACCGATTCACTTGCTTTCCGGCTGGACATCATCTATACCCGCATCCGTTCGTTTCTTTCAGACCAGGTCCCGGATCTGGTGGTGATCGAGGATATCTATTCCCTGGACAAATACCCGGGGTCGGGGATTTTGCTGGGAAAGGTGTCCGGCGTGCTGCTGGTGGCCGCATTCCGGGCCGGGGTCCGGGTGGAGGAAATCGCCGTGCGGGAAGCCAAAAAAATTGTCTGCGGCAACGGCAATGCCGATAAATTTCAGATGGAGCGATCCGTCCGTCATTTTTTGAATCATGGAAAACCCATCCGGCCGTTTCATGCATCCGATGCCCTGGGACTGGCCATCACCGGATATTTCCGGTACAGGAAAAACGACAATGATCGGATATCTTGAAGGACAGCTTTTAGAGGGTGACACGGACGCCATTCTGCTGCTGGCAGGGCAGGTGGGATATGAAATCCAGGTCAGTCCGTTCACCCGGAAAGAGGTGATGGCCAGATCCCGGGAAGACACGGTCCGGCTGTATATCTACTACCATGTCACAGAACGCCAGCCCAGGCCGGTGTTGATCGGATTTCTCGAGCCGGAGGACAAAGCGTTTTTTCAATTGTTCATTTCCGTTGCCGCCATCGGGCCCATGAAAGCGATCAAGGCCATGGTTCGCCCGGTGGGGGAAATTGCCGCCGCCATCGAGGACAAACAGGTGCCGCTGCTGGCAAAACTGCCCGGCATCGGACCCCGGACGGCGGAAAAAATTGTTGCCACCCTGCATGGGAAAACACGGGAATTTGCAGAAACAACCCCGGCGAGCCCACCCGGGTCACCAGTGCCGGTGTCTCCGGAAAACCCGGAAAACCCGGAAACAGTGGCAATGGTGACCGGGGTGCTGGTGGACCAGCTCGGACATTCGTCTGCTTCTGCCCAGCGCATGATCCGGGCCGCGCTTGAGAAAAATCCCGGTATCCAGACCCCGGAAGCGCTGCTGGATGCCATCTACCAGGAAGGAGCCGGAACATGACCGATGATATTCTGTCTTATCGGTCGGAGACCAAGGGGGTGGTCACGGCCCGATCGACTCCGGAGGACCGGGTTCCGGATATGGTGTCTTTGCGGCCCGAGCGGTTTGAAGACTATGTGGGTCAGGCCGCCACCGTGGAGACGCTGAAGATTGCCATTCAGGCGGCCAGGCTCAGGAACGAACCCCTGGATCACATACTGCTGCACGGCCCGCCCGGTCTGGGGAAAACCACCATCTGCCATATCATTGCCAATGAAATGGGCAAAGATCTCACCATCACCTCCGGTCCCACACTGGAAAAAGGCGGGGACCTCATGGGGATTTTAACCCATCTGGCGGACGGGGAATTTCTGTTCATCGATGAAATTCACCGGATTCCCAAAGTGGTGGAAGAGTTCCTGTATCCGGCCATGGAAGATTTTGCCGTGGATTTCGTGTTCGACAAGGGGATTCATGCCCGAAGCCACCGGTACCGGCTGCGGCGGTTCGTTCTGGTGGGGGCCACCACCCGGGTGGGACTGCTGTCTTCACCGTTGCGGGACCGGTTCGGTCTGTTCCGGACCCTGGATTTTTATACTTCCGAGGAACTGGTAATCATTATCCAGCGCTCGGCCCGGCTTTTGGAAACCCATGTCACGAATGACGGGGCAATGTCTCTGGCCCGGCGGTCCCGGGGAACCCCCCGGATTGCCAACCGGCTGCTCAAACGGGTGCGGGACTTTGCCCAGGTCCGGTCCGACGGCCGGGTGACCCGGGAGACCGTCCAGGCGGCCCTGCACCTGGAAGGCATCGATCATCTGGGCCTGACGCGCCTCGACCGCAGCTATCTGGAGACCATCATCGATTTTTATCACGGGGGACCGGTGGGCATTGAAGCCATTGCCGCCACCCTTCAGGAGGAGACCGATACCCTGGTGGATGTGGTGGAGCCGTTTTTGTTGAAAATCGGGCTGGTGTTGCGGACTTCCAGCGGCCGGAAAGCCTCGGACCCCGCGTATCGACATCTCAGAAAAGCCCCCCCGACCCTGTAAGGCAATTCACGGATCATGAAACATCTCATCGCGTTGTGGGTCGGGTTGTGGTTGTCGGCAGGTGTGCCCGCACTGGCCGGACCCCTGCCCGCCGCCGTGATCTCCCTGCCCCGGGGGGAACACGCCATCCTGGTGGAAAAAAAGACCCAGCGGTTTTATGTCTATCGGACCGATCCGGAATCGTTGCAATTGACCCGGGTGTTTGACACGAACTGCTCCACCGGGGAAGCGGTCGGCCCCAAACAGGTGGAAGGGGACAAAAAAACCCCGGAAGGAATCTATTTTATCATCGATGAGCATGAAGACAAAGATCTGACCCCGATTTACGGCCCCCGGGCGTTTCCCACGGACTATCCCCACCAGGTGGACCGGCAGCAGGGGAAAACCGGATACGCCATCTGGATCCACGGCACGGACAAACCGCTGAAACCCATGGACAGCAACGGGTGTATCGCCCTGGAAAACACGGATGTGATCCGTTTGTCCGATTATGTCACCCGCCATGTCACGCCGGTGATCATCCAGGAGACGATCGCGTATACGGACACGGACGCGTTGTCCGCATGGAAAACCTCCGTGACCCGGTTTGTGGACAGATGGGTCCGAACCCATATGACCGGGACTGCCGGGGAATATGAAGCATTGTATCTGCCGGGTGCGTATCCGGACCGGTCTGACTGGGATGCCTGGGACCGTCAGCGGCAGCTGGCTGAAATGTCTGGCAGACCCTTGCAGATTCAGAACTCGAAAATGGGGATTTACCGGTTCAACAATACCCTGGTGGTGACCCTGGATGTGGCATTGATCCAGGGGGAAAAACAGCTTGCGCTGGGCCGGCGAAAACTGTTTTTGCAAAGGGATGGGCCGGAAACACTCAGGATTGCGGCCGATGAATTTCAGTATCCGGACCCAACCCGGCCGTCTCTGGCCATTCTGGCAGCCGGGGCCGGGCGAATGCAGGAATCAAAATAAATTTTGCTTGACAATAAAGGGATTTTTCTATAATTATGTCAGGATTGTGTTTATGAATGAGGAGCGGTGAAAAAAGTGAAAAAATATACGTACAGTGCCAAAAGAGTAGACAACCAGGAAAACTGGTGTGTGATCGATGCAGCGGACCAGGTGTTGGGCCGGCTGGCATCCCAGGTGGCCCACCGGATTCGGGGCAAGCATAACCCATTGTATACCCCCCATGTGGATACGGGTGACTGGGTGGTGGTCATCAACGCGGACAAAATCCGGTTGACCGGCAACAAGCTGGATCAGAAAAACTACTATCGTCATTCCGGATATGTGGGTAGCCTGAAATCCCGGACAGCCAGGGAAGTGCTGGAAAAGAACCCGGAAGAGGTCCTGAAAAAAGCGGTGCAGGGCATGCTGCCCAAAAACCGGCTGGGCAGAAAACTGAACAAAAAATTGTTCGTGTATGCCGGCGATCAGCACCCCCATGCGGCTCAAAAACCGGAACCCGTTGAAATCAAAGGATAAAGGACGCGATACGATCCATGGAAAGTGAAAACGTGTTTTACGCGACAGGAAAACGGAAAAAGTCCACAGCCAAGATCTGGCTGATGCCGGGTACCGGAAAAATGAGGGTCAACAACCGGGATCTGGAGGATTATTTTGATATCGAGGTCAACCGGGATGCACTGGCAGCACCCCTTTCGCTGACACAGATGGATGATGCATTCGATGTGCGCATCAGCGTTCTGGGCGGGGGCCAGACCGGTCAGGCGGGTGCCGTCCGTCAGGGACTGGCCAAGGCCCTGGTGCAGGTGGATCCGGAACTGCGGGCCGTGCTCAAGACGGCCGGTTTTCTGACCCGGGATTCCCGGCAGAAAGAACGGAAAAAATATGGTCAAAAAGGGGCCAGAGCCAGTTTCCAGTTCTCCAAAAGATAAGATTTATCTGTTTTACGACCTGGAGACCTCGGGGCTGGATCCGGCGTTTGACCAGGTGTTGTCCTTTGCCGGGATCCGCACGGACTCCCGGCTTCAAGAAATCGATCGAACCGGCCTGACTGTCCGGCTTCGCAAGGATATCATCCCGTCTCCGGGCGCGTTTGTCACCCATTGTCTGGCCTGGAAGGATCTGGCAGACGGGCCGTGTGAATATCAGGCCGCCCGTCTGCTGCACGATCTGTTCAACACCCCGGACACCGTCAGTGTGGGGTATAATTCTCTGGGGTTTGATGACGAATTTTTGCGGTTTCTTTTCTACCGGAATCTGCTGGACCCCTATACCCATCAGTATGCCAATGGATGCTCCCGGGCGGATATACTGCCGGTTGCCGCGCTGTACAATCGATTTTGCACCCCCCCGGTCATTCAATGGCCCCGGTTGTCCGACAACCGTCCTACCCTGAAACTGGAGCATATCGCCAGAGAGAATCAGTTCGAGGTGTCCGGCCCGGCCCATGATGCCATGGCGGATGTGGAGGCCCTGGTGGCGCTGTGCAGACGATTTGCCCATCGATCCGACATGTGGGCCTATGCACTGGGGTTCTTCGACAAACAGACGGACTTGAAACGGGTGTCGTCGATGGCGGAAACCTGCCGGATCAAGGATCGGTCTTTTCGCAGCGCGGTGATGGTGTCGGCTTCGTTCGGCCCGGATGCCGGGTATCTCGCCCCGGTATTGCATATCGGCGGTGCCCTTCCTTATGCCAACCAGCAGCTGTGGATCCGGCTGGACCGGCCGGAAACCGGCCAGATCGATTCTGACACCCGCCGGTTCACCTGGTTTCCCATCCGAAAAAAACCGGCGGATTCATGGCTTCTGCTGCCGCCGCTGGATCGGTTTGTCAACCGGTTGACCCAGGGTGCCCGGCAAATTGCCGCAGATGTGATTGCCGCATTTCAAAAAGAATCCCTGGATTTTCTGGATACCGTTCAGGCGCATCGCGCTTATACCTATCCCCATATCCCGGATCTGGACCCGGATGCGGCCCTGTACCAGGACGGTTTTTTTTCGGTAACCGAAAAAAAGGATATCGCCCGGTTTCATGATGCCGGCCCGTTCGACACCGCGGATATGAACACGTTGTCCCGGGTGCTGACCCTGCTCAAAACCCCGAGAGTCCATACACTGGCGGCCCGGATTCTGTCACGCAATTATCAGGTGCCGGCGGCCGAAGAATTCAAAGATCATCTGGAAAAACTGGCACACGGCGGGAAAATCACCGGATTTCGCAATGAGGACAAATTGACGCTTCCCCGGGCCATCGCGTGTCTGGCGGAATCGCGATTACAACAAAAACACCTGGACGTTCGTCAACAGGATGCGCTGCAACGGGTGGACGCGTATCTTCGAAAATGGGGGGTATCGATGTAACCTTGTAAAAAACCCCTTCAGGAAGTATCCGGATGATGGTGACCGGTGACCGGCCGGTCCGGACACGGCCTGAAGGAGTCGAAGATGGGTGAAAGACGTGTTACTTTACCGCTTCTTTCAACGCCTTTCCAGGGATGAACTTGGGAACATTTCTCGACGGGATATCGATCTCTTTTCCGGTCTGGGGGTTTCTGCCTTTTCTGGCTTTTCTTTCCGCTGTTTTAAAGGTGCCGAAACCCACCAGGGTCACGGAGTCATTGTCGGCCAGCGCATCAGTGACTGCCTGAACCATGCAGTCAACCGCCTTCTGGGCCTCTTTTTTGCTTTCCAGTACTTCAGCAACCTTGTTGATCAAATCACCTTTGTTCATCGTTTTCACTCCTTTTTTTAGTTTTGGAAGGACAAATTACTGTTATTGTCCAAACCCGCGTTGCCTGAGGACTCCACTCACTTGAATCAGCTTCAGCGGTACGTTACGTCGTTGCGCTGTGTGTGTCAAGGATTTATTGCTTTTTTTTAAAAAAAACCTTGCCTGAAAGGGTTTTACAGTGAAAATTCAGGAAAGCACCTGAAAAAAATACCAGTCAATGAGGATGTCGCCGAAAAACAAGTAAACCAGTGCGCCTGCGGACAGAAACGGCCCGAAAGGGATCTGCATCTGGCGGTCGGTCTGTCTGTTTTTGACCATCGCGGCGATACCGGCACCCGTGCCGGCCAGCGATCCGGCAAACAACGTGAACAGCACACCCGTCACCCCGGTGGCGGCCCCGATCATGGCCAAAAGCTTGATGTCACCACCCCCCATGCCTTCGGTTCTGCGGATCAGATAATACACCAGGGCCACCCCGTACAGGATACCGCCGCCCGCCAGCACTCCTGAAACAATGGAAGTCAAGGGCCGGTCCAGCACGGCCCAGGCCAGACATCCGAAGATGAGGATGCCCGGGATGCTGATGCGGTCCGGGATAATCCGGAATGACAGGTCGATGCCCGAGACCACCACCAGGGTGGCGGCAAATGCGAACCAGACAATGGCTTCCCAGGTCCCGCCAAAACGCAGGTAGGTCATCATGGCCAGCATCCCTGTGATACATTCCACCATCACATACTGCCATGAAATCGGATGACGGCAAAACAGACAGCGTCCCTTGAGAACCACAAAGCTGAGGATGGGGATGTTGACGTAAAACGGCAGGCTGTGACCGCAGGCCGGACAGGCAGACCCCGGAAACACAATGGAGATGTTCCGGGGAATCCGGTAGATGCATACATGTAAAAAACTGCCGATACAGGCACCGGAAACAAATATCAGGCAAAGAACCGTCAGCAAAGAAAGTGTCATGGTAATTATTTTGTCCTGGATGTTGTAAAATGTAAATTATGCGTTATTGTAGCGTCAAATGTAAATACCTGATTTGAAAAATTTATACCCCGGCGGTAGGATCGATGCAATCATAAAAACCGGGGTGAAAGTGATAAACAAGGAGACCTGATGGCAGAAGCGGATATGGACGATCTGATTGAAGTGATAGAAAAAGAGGGGAATCTTGACAATATTCCCAAAACCCTTCCCATGATGCCGGTCCGGGACATTGTGGTGTTCACCGATATGCTGCTGCCCCTGTTTGTGGGCCGGGACAAATCCATCAAAGCCATGGAGGAATGCGTCGAATACGACCGGTATATCTTTTTGACGGCCCAGAAGGACCCGGAGGTGGAAAACCCGGGTATCGAGGACTTGTATGAGATCGGCACCGTGGGCCGGGTCCAGAAAATGATCAAACTGCCGGACGGCCGGATCAAGGCCCTGGTTCAGGGAATCGTCAAGGCCAAAGCAGAAACGTGGCTCAAAAAGCGCGGTTATTTCAAGGTGGCGGTGTCGTTTCTCGAAGAGCATGATCCCGAAGAGATGGATATTCAGATCGAAGCCCTGATGCGCAATGTCAAGGAGAACAGTGAAAAACTGCTGGCCCTCAAAGGGGAACTGTCCGGGGATATCGGAGATCTGCTGTCCCATATCGATTCTCCGGGCAAACTGGCGGACCTGGTGGCGGCCAACCTGAATCTGCGTACCGAAGACGCCCAGGACCTGCTGGAGCTCAATGACACGCCGGAGCGGCTCAAAAAAGTGAATGACCTGCTGGCCCGGGAGCTGGCGCTGACAACCGTCCAGGCCAAGATCCAGACCAATGTGAAAGATGAGATTTCCAAGAATCAGCGGGATTATTACCTGCGGGAACAGGTCAAGGCCATCCACCGGGAACTGGGGGAAAGCGATGAAAAACTGGCCGAGATCAAGGAGTTCAAAGCCAAGATAAAACGGTGCAAGCTGCCCAAAGAAGGCGAGGAAGAAGCCATGAAGCAGCTGCGGCGCCTGGAGCAGATGCATTCGGATTCGTCGGAAGCATCGGTGGTCAGAACCTACCTGGAGACCATTGTCGAGCTTCCCTGGAGCAAATCCAGCAAAGATGTGCTGGACATTCCCCGTGCCCAGACCGTGCTCGACAAAAACCATCTGGGGCTGGAAAAGATCAAGGAGCGGATCCTGGAGTATCTGAGTGTCCGAAAACTCAATCCCAAAAAAAAGGGACAGATCATCTGTTTTGTGGGTCCTCCGGGCGTGGGCAAGACCTCTCTGGGTCAGGCCATTGCCAAGGCCATGAAACGCAAGTTTCACCGGCTGTCTCTGGGCGGCATCCGGGACGAGGCCGAGATCCGGGGGCACCGCCGGACCTATATCGGGTCCATGCCCGGCCGGATTCTCCAGGGCCTTCGCCAGTGCGGCACCAACAACCCGGTATTCATGCTCGACGAGATCGACAAGCTGGGCAACGATTTCAGAGGAGATCCGTCCTCCGCCCTGCTGGAAGCCCTGGACCCGGAACAGAACACCGCGTTTTCCGATCATTACCTGAACATGTCGTTTGATCTGTCCAATGTGATGTTCATTTTGACGGCCAACATCGCGGATACCATTCCATCGGCCCTGCTGGACCGAATGGAGGTGATCCGGATTCCCGGGTATACCCACCAGGAAAAAATCGAGATCGCCAGAACCCATCTGCTGCCCAGGAAACTGCGGGACAACGGCCTGATCAGACGGTCCATCACCATTCATCCCAATGCCCTGGCAACCATGGTGACCGAACATACCCTGGAGGCGGGCCTGCGGGAACTGGAGCGCAAACTGGACACCATCTGCCGGAAGATCGCCCGGAAAATTGCCGAGGGCCGGAAAGGCAAATTCACCATCACCCGCCGGAACCTGACCCGGTACCTGGGCCCGCCCCGGTATCTGCCGGAACTGGACCAGGAGGAAAGCCAGGTGGGCCTGGCCTCGGGCCTGGCCTGGACCGAGGTGGGCGGAGAGATCCTGTATATCGAGATCTCCCTGTTTCCGGGAAAAGGCGAACTGCTGGTCACCGGACAGATCGGCGAGGTGATGCAGGAATCGGCCCGGGCCGCCCTGACCTGGACCAAGGCCAACCAGGAGAACTTAGGCATTGACAAGGATGCGTTCGACAATCATGACATCCATATTCATGTGCCGGCCGGTGCCATTCCCAAGGACGGGCCGTCCGCCGGGATCGCCATGGTCACGGCCCTGGTGTCGGCCTTTACCGGACGCAGAGTGAACAACCTGGTGGCCATGACCGGGGAGGTGTCGTTGCGGGGCCGGGTTCTGCCCATCGGCGGGCTCAAGGAAAAAGCCCTGGGGGCGTTGCGGGCCGGCATCAAACGGGTGATCATTCCGGAAAAAAACAAAAAAGATCTGTATGACATTCCCAAAAACGTGAAATCCAAAATCAAGTTCACCTGTGTCCGGGATGTGAACCAGGTGCTGGACATCGCCCTGGAGCCCCTGGTGGCATCTTCAGTGGAATCTTCCGTGGAACCGTCAGCGGAACCTTCAGCAAAAGAGGTGGATCCCCCGGAAACAGACCCGGCCGGAACCCGGGGCACTGAAACGGATCCGGATCCGGCAGGCACTTCGTGAAAATTCTGGCCTTGAGTACGGCGGAACCCGGGTGCAGCCTGGCCGTGATGGACCAGGATCAGCTGGTGTGCGAAACCTACTGGCACAGCCGGCTGACCCATTCCAGGCGCCTGCTTTCCATGGCCGGAGCCCTGTTTCCGGACCAGGCCGGGTGTGAGATCTCCGAGGTGGATGCGTTTGTGGCCGCCAGAGGTCCGGGCAGTTTCACGGGGCTGCGCATCGGCATCAGCGCCGCGCTTGGGCTGTCAACGGCGTTGTCCCGGCCCGCGGCGGGGGTCTCCAGTCTGGACGGCATTGCCTGCCGGTTTTCCCAGGCAGATGTGCCGGTGTGCGCCATGATGGATGCCCGCCGGGGCCAGGTGTACTGCGCGGTCTTCCGGTTTGAGCACGGACGGCTCGCGCACAGAACCGGTGACACGGTTTGCCCGCCGGAACAGGCCATATCCATGATATCGGGGCCGGATGCCGTGTTTGCCGGGTCCGGTGCACGGGTGTATGAAACACTCATCCACGAGACGTTCCGGGGTCGGGCCCGGATGGCACCGCCGTTCATGGATTCTGTCAGTGCCGGGGCCCTGGCCTGGGCGGCCCGGACCACCCCGGGTTTTTTTGAAAATCCCGCCAATACCCTGGTTCCGGCGTATCTTCGGTCCGAAGGCGCGGACCTCCCCCGGGGTTTTGCTTGACAGGCAGACAGGATGTCTGGTAAGTACACACGGTTTAAAAAAAAATTTTAGGACATATTGAATGGATCGAACAAAATGGCCGGGCCGGGCCGTGTTGCCGGTAGCGGTTCCGGGCATTAAATTTATCGTGGGCGCCGCCTTGGTGACGGGGCTGTTTTTTTATTTGGGGTGGGGGACTGTCGGCAGTGCTGCCGCGGTTGTCACCCTTTTTGTCACCTGGTTTTTCCGTGATCCGGACCGGGCCGTGCCGCAAGGCGATCATTTACTGGTGTCTCCGGCGGACGGTAGGGTGATCCAGGTGCACGACAACGTTCATGGGGAGTATCTGACCGGGGCGTGCCAGAAGGTGAGCATTTTCATGAACGTGTTCAATGTGCATGTCAACCGGATGCCGCTGGACGGGGTGGTGGAAAAAGTGGTGTACACACCGGGCCGGTTCGTCAATGCGTCCTTTGACAAGGCGTCCAAGCACAATGAACGCAACGCATTGACCATCCGGACATCCAGTGGACTGCGGTTTGTGGTGGTGCAGATCGCCGGGCTGATCGCCCGGCGGATTGTCAACTGCGCCCGGACCGGCTCCCAGATGCACCGGGGGGAGCGGTACGGCATGATTCAGTTCGGTTCCCGGCTGGATCTGTATCTGCCGTCAACGTGCCGGATACAGGTTCGAAAAGGGGACAAAACCCGGGCCGGCGTGACCGTTATCGCAGAGATGCCGTCCATATCGACATAACCCATGTTAACCTTTAACCATCATGGTCTGTAACCGTCATGACGGGGAGTGAATTTCAGTTTGGAGCAGATACCGATTACCAGACAGGGCTACGACGCCCTGAAGCAGGAACTGGCAAGACTTAAACGCGAGGAACGTCCCGCAAACATCAAAGCCATTGAAACGGCCCGTGCCCACGGGGATTTGTCCGAAAATGCGGAATATCATGCCGCCAAGGAACGCCAGTCTTTTCTGGAGGGGCGGATCGGTGAGATCAGCTACAAGCTGGGCGTCGCCAAGGTGATCGATCCGGATGTGGTCCCAAAAGATGTGGTGCGGTTCGCCAGCCGGGTTCTGGTGGAGAACCTGGACTCGGAAGAGCAGGTGGCGTATATGATTGTGGGGCCGGATGAAGCAGATATCAAACAGGGAAAAATTTCGGTCTCCTCTCCTCTGGGCAGTGCCCTGATCGGCAAACGGCCCGGGGATGAAGCCGTGCTCCAGGCCCCGGGCGGCAAACGGATGTATGAAATCATCGATATTTTATAGACCTATTTATTCAGGAGAAATACCGTGGCACGAGTCACCATTGAAGATTGTCTGAAAAATGTGAACAACCGGTTCGAACTGGTCCATTTGGCAGCCAGACGGGTCCGCCAGGTCAGGGAAGGGGCTGAACTGCTGGTCCCGCGCAGTAAAAACGGAGATGTGGTCACCGTGCTGCGGGAAATTGCCGCCGGACGGATCAAGGTGGCTGTCGACCCGGATCACCCGGGTTCCTGATACCGGGACATGGGTCTGACTGCCATGATCGACACACAGAACCAGCCGGATTATCGGAGAATTCCCATTGACAAGGTGGGCATCAAGGATTTGAAGTACCCGGTCAAGGTGCTGGATAAAAACCGGGGAACCCAGTCCACGGTGGCGGATATCAGTATGTATGTGGATCTGCCCCACCAGTGCAAGGGCACGCACATGAGCCGGTTCGTGGAGATTCTGCACCAGTCCCGGACCCGCATTTCCCTGGAATCGCTGACCACGATTCTGGCGGACATGAAACAGATCCTGGGCGCGCAGTCCTCGCACATCGAAATCACGTTTCCCTATTTTATCCGAAAACAGTCCCCCAGCGCCGGGGTCAGCGGATTGATGGACTATACCTGTTCCATTATCGGATCATCCAATCCGGACAACTCCACGGACATCATCTTGAAGGTGGCCGTGCCCGTGACCTCTGTCTGCCCCTGTTCCAAAGAGATCAGTGACTGCGGTGCCCACAACCAGCGGGGCGAAGTCCTGGTGAGCGCCCGGTTCAAGAAGCTGATCTGGATCGAGGATATCGTGGAGATCGTGGAACGGTCCGCCTCCTGCGACATCTTTTCCGTGCTCAAGAGAGAAGATGAAAAATTTGTCACGGAAAAAGCCTACAACAATCCCAAGTTCGTGGAAGACCTGGCCCGGGACGTGGCCAAAATCCTGATGGCCGACCCCAACATCACCTGGTTTTCCGTGAGCGCCGAAAACTTCGAATCCATCCACAACCACAGCGCCTACGCCTTTATCGAAAAATAGCTGGGGTCAGGTTCTGGTTTCTTGCGGTGGGTTTCAATAAACCAAGCTGGATGCCCCCAGCGGTGCTGACAAGATGATGCAGCTGTTTTAAAATCTGGTGGTAATGGGTATTTTTTTTGTTGACCATGATTACAAATGGATAGAGTTGTCCATCTTTTCCTTGAATATACCCGGCTCTTGACCGGACATCGGACAGAGTTCCGGTTTTATAATATTCATTTTCTTTTTTTTTCAGCAGATGGTGAAATGGCATAAACGCCAGTAATATCTGCCCCATTTGGCGAGGAGTGACCCGGTTCCTGCGGGACAGTCCGGAACCTTCAGCCAATATCACCAACTCCCACCCTAGCTTTTCCTTTGCAAACTGCTTCAGGCCTGTCACCCCTTTTGTCAGATCAGCGGGTGGTCCGAAAAGATCCGCTCCCATGGCCAGCATCATCTGATTGGCAATGAAATTATTGGAGTATGTCAACAGCTTTTCGACCACCTGGGCCAGGGAAAAAGGGGATTCCAGCATGAACATTTCTGTGTCAGGTACGTCTTTGGCAGGGAAGGTGGCCTGTATGACATTGCCGGTAACGGTCACCCCGGCCTGCTCAAAAAAATATGTCATCAGCCATCCCGGATACAGGACC
>JAABUD010000259.1 GCA_011389555.1 Desulfotignum sp.
CCCACCTCGATGCCCCAGTTCAGAAAAGCCCCTTCCGTGAATTTCATGATGTTGCCCTTGTGCATCAAGGTCACGCTGTTGCACTGGTGATCAATGGCATATTGAATCGCTTTGCGGACCAGTCGCTGGGTATTGTCCCGGCTGATGGGTTTGATGCCGATGCCCGTGGTGTCCCGGGCCAGGGATTTGCCGGTGTTTTTTCGGATCAGATCAATGATTTCCCCGGCCTCGTCACTGCCGGATGGCCATTCAATCCCTGCGTACAGGTCTTCCGTGTTTTCCCTGAAAATCACCATGTCAATGGCCGTCGGACGACTGCACGGGGAGGGCACGCCTGGAATATATCTGGCCGGACGGATGCACGCAAACAGATCCAGTTCCTGGCGGATGGCCACGTTGAGGGACCGCATGCCTTTGCCCACCGGGGTGGTCATGGGACCTTTGATGGCCACCCGCAACGATCGGATCCGGTCCAGGGTGGACGGGGGCAGCCATTCACCGGTCTGTGCAAAAGAGGTCTCTCCGGCAGGCAGTTCTTCAAAAGTGATCTGCCGGTTGCCGTTGTACGCGGTGTCAACAGCGGTTTCCAGTACCGGCCGGGTGGCATGCCAGATGTCGGGTCCGGTGCCGTCTCCGGGAATACAGCCGATAATGGGATGATCCGGCACATGAAGTGTGCCGTCCGGGTTCAAAAAGATGAGATCGGGCATGAGGGTCATCCTTTGTTCAGGGGGTGACGCCGATAAACATTCGGCAAAAAAACGATCAGTCCTTGAAAACCAGTTTCCCGCCGATATGACCGGCAATTCCGGCCGATGCCAGCATGATCAGGTTCACCAGAATAAATACCCAGGACAGCGATGTCGACAGCACAGCCGGATCCAGCAGGTACCACACCAGAGAGATCAGGCAGGACGTACAGGTCAGGGTGGCGGCCAGAATTTTGATTCTGAAAAGCAGGGTGTCTGCCCAATTGTATTTTTTCTGCCATTCCAGCACGCCCGTGTATATGACCAGTGGCAGGGCCAGCACCACAAACACCAGGTTGATGGCGGCGGCTTTGGCCGGCAGGGTGGCATCGAACACCCAGGCCAGAATGAAAAGAACGGCAGCAATGGGTAGAATCCCGTTGGGCGTATGCACCAGGATGGGATGGGCATGGTGCCGGATCATCAGGTCGGTGACCTTCTGATATAAAGACAGAGGTGCCGGAGGTTCGATCTTTTCAGGTTCAGAAACAGCGGAGTCAACGTTGCCAGGTTTTGATTCGTCAGGTTCATCAGAGGGTTGTATTTCCACAAATTTGCTTTTGTCAGCCCCGCATACCGGGCATTTGTCCGGGGGAAATTCTCCTTTGTGGACATAGTTACAAACCGTACATTTCCAGGATTTCATCTCAGTTCCTTATTTTGTGTGTTATATCATGTGGTGGATCTCTGTCCGTTGATGTTGTTTCGGGTCGGATTATTTGCGTTCCTCGATACGGACGAACCGGCATTCATCCGGGCCGCAGTAGTCGCCGACATAGGTGGCGCCGGGACGGTACAGGGTGGGTTTGGGCGCCGCTTTGGCATACTGTTCTTCAATGACATGGGCACACCAGCCGCTGACACGGGACAGGGCAAAAACGGGAGTGAACAGGTCCATGGGAATGCCCATGGCGTAGAACAGGGATGCGGAATAAAAATCCACATTGCAGAAGATATCCCGGTTCTTGCGTTTTTTAAATGCTTGCTTTCCCTTGGTCTCCAGTTCTTTTGTCAGTTCATACCAGCGGGTGTCTCCGGTGATTTCTCCCATGCGCTGACTCATGGGGGCCAGAATCAATGCCCTGGGATCATCGGTCTGGTACACGGCATGGCCCAGTCCCATGATCAGGCCGCCGGAATCCAGAATATTGTCGATGTAGGCATCGATCTTTTCCGGGGATCCGATCTCCATGAGCATCTTCATGACCCGGACATTGGCACCCCCGTGCAGCGGGCCGGACAGGCTGCCGATGGCTGCGGCAATGGCCGCATAGATATGGGCTTTGGTGGACGCCACCTGCCGGGCGGTAAAGGTGGAGGCGTTAAAAGAATGTTCGGCATGGAGCACCAGGCCGGCATCGAAAAAAGCCGCTGCCTCCGGATCCGGGGGCTCTCCTGTGAGCATATACAGAAAATTGGCTGCGTGGGTAAGAGACGTATCGGGCATCACCGGGGTTTTGTCATTGCGGAGCCGATCCCAGGCCGCAATCAAGGTGGACAATCCGGCAATCAGGTGTTCCGCACTGTTCAGAACATCTGACAGTGTTTCCGTGCCCGCGTTTTCATCGGTCTGGATCAGCAGGGGCGTGGCGGCCTGGAGCACATCCATGGGGGTCATGGACCGGGGCAGGTGTTTCAACATAGTGAAAAGGGTTTCGGGGATGTGCCGTTTCTGTTTCAGCCGAAGGTCAAACGATGCCAGGGTCTGATCGTCCGGCAGTCGCTCGTGCAGCAGAAGGCAGCAGACTTCTTCAAATGAGGCGTTTTTTGCCAGATCTTCAATGCGATAACCGCGGTATATCAGTTTGCCTGCCTTGCCCTGCACATCGCAGATTTTTGAACTGGCGACATCCACGCCTCTAAGGCCGGTATTCATGACCGGGGTGCATTCGTCGTTCATGGATTTCTCCTTGAAAAAAAGGGTTAAAATATTTTTTCAGGAGGCCGTCGCTCCGGAACATAGTCCACCCGGGCCTGGTGGTTGTTGACGGCTTCGGATACATACAACCCGCAATAACAGGCCCCGAACTCTTCGAGGTCCGGCTCCCGGTAGACACAGGGGCAGATGATATCCTTGTCTTTTTCCCGGTCTGAACAGGCCAGCCGGCAGGGGCAGGCCATGTAGCCGTACCGGTCCTTGTTTAACAGCAACGATTCCAGCAGTTCAAAGACCAGGTCTTTGTCTTTGTTGAAATAGATGCCTTTGGCTTCCTGTGATTTTTTCAGTGCCTGATAAAGCTGTTCCACATTCATTCTGTAATCCCCAATGCCGCTTTGATTTCTTTTTCCTTGTACCCGACGATGACGGTGTCCTTGATTTTGATGGTGGGAAAGGAACACCTGGGATTCAAGGCCTTGATATCCTCCAGAATGGATTTTCTTTCATCGCCTTCCAGGTCGTCCACTTCCACGTAGTCGTACTCCACGTTGCAGTCGTTCAACAGTTTTTTGGTTGACTTGCAGTGACTGCACGTGCTCAATGCATAGAGCATGGGTTTTTCAGTATTCATTGACAGCTCCTTTGAACGATCTCAGTCCGGTTGTTGGTTGGGTCAGTCGTGCGAACCTTTGAAAACCCTGTTTGCCAGAGATCCGCAATCTGTTTTCCCTGATGATACATTCCTTCATGTGTATGAACTATAATTTTTGCATTTTTTGTGCCGGTTTGGCAAGCGACAATTTCATAAGTGATGGTATCATGATGAAAAAGTGTGGTTTTTGCTGTATAGATTTTGCTTTTAAAAGTGGTGTTGTAATGATACAAACAAGCAAGAAAAATCGATAATTTCAACACAGGAATCACTATGGGACACGACATCACCATTCCGTCCGATCCGGCAGAGGATCTGGAGACACAAGAGACACAATCGTCTCAAGATGACACGTACCAGAGATACAAATTGACCACAGACGAAAGATCGCCATGGCTCCGGAGTCGGACCGGATTGCCGCGGGCCTGATTTTTGCAGAAGCAAAAGAAGGTAAAAGAGTATTCCACCAGCGACTGGCTGTGTTGCAGCACCAGTCACTGGGATCGTATGCATTTGACAGGGACAAGGTGCACACCCTGATGTCCCGGTCCTGATACAAACAGGCAACAAACAAGGAGGCCATATGGGAACCGTATTGGTAGTTTACGCCACCCGGTCTGAAGAGACCAAAGCCATTGCCGACATTATCGGTGAAGGGATCCGGATATCCGGACACGATGCAGAAGTCAAGCGGGTGAACGAGATCAAAAGCGAAGAGGATCTAAAGGGATATGATGCCTGTATCTTCGGGTCTCCCACCTATCATGGTGAAATGATCACCCCCATGAAACAGCTGTTGTTTCAGGCGGAACGGGCCGAGTTGACCGGAAAACCCGGAGGGGCCTTCGGGGCCTATGGCTGGAGCGGCGAGGCGGCCGGCCGCATTTTCGATACCATGGCCCATATTTTCAAGATGAACATGGTGGCTGAAGGCCCGCTGATGCTCAAAGCCGCCTGGGTGGGCGGCGGTATCAAGGCGGCCCAGGAATATGGCAGAAATGTGGCTGCCATGATTCCGGAAACCGCATAAACCCGGGGAGGGGATCATGAGCACTCAGAATTCGATCATCGTTCCCTGTTTGACCTGCGGGGCCAGAAACAGGGTACCTCAGGCACGTACCAATGACACCCCCCGGTGCGGCAAATGCAAAACACCGCTGTCTTTGAACCCACCGGATCATCCGGTGATCGTGTCGGACGCCTTGTTTCAAAAAGAGGTGATGCAGTCATCCCTGCCGGTGCTGGTGGATTGCTGGGCCCCCTGGTGCGGTCCCTGCCGGGCCGTGGGGCCGGTCATGGATGCGCTGGCGAAAAAGTATCAGGGCCGGGTGAAGGTGGCCAAGCTGAACCTGGATGACAACCCGGCCACGGGGTCACGGTATTCGATTACATCCGTGCCGACCCTGCTGCTGGTGAAAAACGGGAAACTGGTGAACACATTGGTGGGTGCTTTACCACAGGCCCAGATCGAGGCGGCCATCCACCAGATGCTTTGAACGGGAACCCAGACAGGTTTTGCTGTTTTTTCAACCGGTCTGGCAGGATACTTGCTTACTTTTTTTTGAATCGCAAATGGACCAAATGAGAAATGTCAACCCCCAAATAACTGAAGGAGTAAAAAACATGGCAGAAAAAATGGGTATCTACAAATGTGAGAAATGCGGCAATATCGTACAGGTGCTTCACGGAGAGAAACCGCCGGTCACCTGCTGCGGCAAACCCATGGAACGGCTGGTGGAAAACACCGTGGACGCGGCATTGGAAAAACATGTCCCCGTGGTGGAAAAAATCGAGGGCGGATACAAGGTCAAGGTCGGCAGCGCCGCCCATCCCATGACCCGTGAGCATTACATTCAGTGGATCGAGTTGACCAGCGAGGATGACAGCTTTGTTCAGCGCAAGATGCTGACTCCGGACAGTGCACCGGAAGCGGTTTTCAAAACCGATGCCGACAAAGTGGTGGCCAGGGAATACTGCAATCTGCACGGCCTGTGGAAAGCCTGATTTATATTCTGTAATACAATCAAAAGGCCCCGGGTGAATCGTTTCCGATCATCCGGGGCTTTTTTTATTCAATGAATCAACCGGGTTTTCTGCTACGTGTTCAATCGTTCCTTTACTTTTTTTGCCAGGGTAGCGCCTAAGTCAAAACAGCGTTTCAGGTCATCCTCATCCGGGACATACAGGACCTTGACGCCGGGGTCCACGGTTTCCCATTTCATTTCTTCAAACTCTTTGTTCAGAATCTTGACCGCTTCTCCGCTCCATCCATAGGATCCAAACGCTGCCGCCAGTTTGTTCTGGGGACGTAATCCCTTGATATAGGTCAACACATCGGCGATCACCGGGAAAATCCCATTATTGAGGGTCGGAGATCCCACTGCCACGGCCCCGGCATCCAGAATTTCGGTCATGATATCGGACCGGTGGCATTTCCGGGTGTTCATGAGTCTCACCCCGACCTGTTCCGACTCGATACCGCTGGTGACGGCCCGGGCCATTTTGGTGGTGCTTTCCCACATGGAATCGAAGATGACCAGTGCTTTGTTGACCGGTTCCTGCCGGGACCACCGGTCATACGCCGTGAGGATCCGGGAGGGATCCTTTCTCCAGATAATGCCGTGATCCGGGCAGATCATGCGGATATCCAGGTTCATTTTGGCCACATCCGCCAGCAGGGTCTGGACCCGGGGGGAGAAATGCAGCAGAATATTGGCAAAATATTTTCTGGCATGGGGCATGATTTCTTCCCCGATTTCATCATCGAAAAATTTGTCTCCGGCGTAATGCTGACCAAACGCATCACTGGAAAACAATATTTTTTCATCCGGCAGATACGTGAACATGGAATCCGGCCAGTGGAGCATCCGGGTTTCCAGAAATGAAAAGGTCCGGTTCCCCAGAGTCACGGTGTCTCCGGATCCCACCACTTTATAATTGTAGTCCCGGTTAAAATGGTTTTTCAGGTTCTGGGCCCCCATCTTGGAGCAGTACAGCGGCTTGTCTTCCCCGATTTTATGCATGATTCCGGGAAGGGATCCGGAATGATCCATTTCCGTGTGGTTGCTGATCACGGCATCGATTTTTTTCGGGTCCATGATCCGGCTGATATTGGCCAGCAGCTCATCTTTGAAATGGGATTTCACGGTATCGATGAGGATGTTCTGTTCTCCGGTGACCAGAAATGCATTGTATGACGTGCCTTCACGAATCTCATATCCATGAAAATCCCGGATATCCCAGTCCCGGCATCCCACCGAATAAATTCCATTCGCCAGTTCTATGGGTGTGAACATATTGCCTCCGTTTACTCCACCTTTTCGAAATATTCCTGTTCAGCCCCGCACAGCGGGCATACCCAGGATTCGGGGAGATCTTCCCAGGCTGTGCCCGGATCGATTCCATTGTCCATATCACCTTCTGCAGGATCGTACACATAACCGCAAGGGCATTCATATTTATCCATTGTTTCCTCCGTTCGTCAGTGGTTGTCGGTTGGGTGTCACAGGATTCAACCGGCCGGCTTGCTGCCGGCCTTATGCAGGGCTGTATCCTGTGTTCACAGGTAAACTGTCAATAAATTTTATTGCAATGTGTGTGCCATGTCTGACAGACACATTTATGATAAAAAAGGTTTTCCCTTTGGAGACTATTATTATAATATGACCTGGATAAAAGCAATCACTCATTTGGGAAACAATGGCCCATGAACCTGTTTATGAAAAAATCACATATTCCGGTGCCGGTTGCGCACCTGTTTGCCTGGCATGCCAGAGACGGTGCCATCCAGCGCCTGACCCCGCCCTGGGCCCCGCTGGCACTCAAATGGCGGCAGGGCAACGGCATTGACAAAGGGGTGCGTGTGGGCTTTGACATGCGGGTGCTGGGCATTCCCATGACATGGGATGCCGAACACATCGATTATTATGAAAACCGGATGTTCAAAGACCGGCAGATCAAAGGACCGTTTGCCCGCTGGGAGCATACGCATCTGTTTGCGCCAGACAGGGGCCAGGGGTCTGTCATGACGGATCAGGTGGCGTATGAGCTGCCCGGGGGATGGTTGAGCGCGCCGTTTGACCGTCGTGTACAAAAAGAACTGGCCCGGATGTTT
The DNA here is from genome assembly GCA_011389555.1 of Desulfotignum sp. Lineage (GTDB taxonomy): Bacteria > Desulfobacterota > Desulfobacteria > Desulfobacterales > Desulfobacteraceae > Desulfotignum. The sequence continues at coordinate 7,395 of JAABUD010000259.1, forward strand.
GATTACCGGCACCGGGTGCTGGCCCATGACCTGGTCCATTACGCGGATCAGTGCCGGCCCATGCGGATTCTGATATCCGGCGCATCCGGCAGCATCGGTTCCGCCCTGATCCCTTTTTTACGTACCTGCGGCCACGAGGTGATTTGCCTGGTCCGGCATGACGGCCCTCTGGCTGAAGATGAAGTGTTCTGGGATCCGTCCAAAAGTATTCTGGATCTGACATCCATTGATCCTATAGATGCCGTGATCAACCTCAACGGCAGGGATATTTCCCGGGGAAAATGGACGGACGGGCAGAAACAGGCCATCATGGATTCCCGGATACAGCCCACCCGGTTGCTGGTAAAAAAGATGCTGGAGATGGATCAGCGGCCTGAAGTGTTTGTTTCCGCGTCGGCCATCGGGTTTTATGGAGAAGGGGCAGATGCCGTGTTCACGGAAACAGATCCTGGGGGGGATTCTTTTATTTCCCGGGTGTGCAACGAGTGGGAACAGGCCTCGTGGCCGGCACAGGCAGCCGGTATCCGGACGGTTCAGCTGCGTATCGGTGTGGTGCTCACCCCGGCCGGCGGGGCCCTGGCCCGGATGCTGCCGGCATTTGCCGCCGGGTGCGGGGCAAAACTTGGCAAAGGCCGCCAGTATATGAGCTGGATTTCCATGGATGACACCCTGGGCGGCATTTTTCATATCCTGAGAAACAGAGACATTCAGGGACCCGTGAATCTGACGGCGCCCAATCCTGTGACCAACCAAAAGTTCACCCGGACACTGGCCCGGGTGTTGTCCCGGCCGGCAGTGTTCAGTATTCCCGGATGGCTGGCCGCACGCCTGTGGGGCGAGATGGGGAAGGAAACCCTGTTGACCAGTGCCCGGGTGATGCCTGAAAAACTGATGAAAACCCGATTTACATTTCAGTATCCTGACCTGGAACCGGCCCTTGGACATCTGCTGGGCCGAATCGATTCATGACTTTGATAACAAACGGACTGTGGTATGTCTTTACATCTTAAATTGCTGTTTTCCTTTCTGATGATCGTTGCACTGGTGTTCGGGTTTGTGCATATTTATTTTCCTTTGCAGGAGTACAGTTTTGAACGGCTGCATATATTTCTGTTCAACCTGTGTACGGGGGGATCGATTCTGCTCTACTACACCCAGGGACAAAAACAGGTGTCCGGCACGGTGAAACTGTTTTTTGCCGGATCGTTGATCTATGCATTTTCCGCGTTTTTCAACGGGTATTCCATCACCCTGGCCGTATCCGTGCTGCTCTATGTTCTGGTGGAAAAAATCCGGATTCAGGCCTTTCCCTGGTTTCCGTCTGATTTTTTTCAAACACAGGTGCCTGTGTCCAAAAAGTTTCACCAGGCCGCTTTATTATGCCTGTCCACGGGGATCGCCATCGCCGCTGTGGTGATTTTAAACAATGAATACTTTCACTGGGTGTATATGGAAAAACTGGTGCTGAACACGTTTTTTCTGGGGTTTTCATTTCCTTTGTCATTGATCACGCTGTCTCTGGTGTTTTCCATGCTCACGCAGATGGAAGGCTCCGGTTTAAAGGTGTTCATGGAGCTGTGTTTCTGGACCATTACCCTGGGCGTGATTGTTTTTTTCCTCTTTATTCTGCTGGAGCGGTTCATCCCCCAGATCTTTGTGACCTTTGCCCTGTTTGCCGCCGTGGTGGTGGTGTTTTATCTGTATTACACCTTTGCCGAGTCCATGCAGCAGAAATTGTTTCTGACCTCGGGCATCGGTTTTCTGATCGTGACCGCCGTCACGGGTATCGCCTATATTTTTTTTCAGATGTCGGAAGGGTATGATCCCCAGAAAACCAGGTGGCTGCTGCATCTGCATGTGTTTGCCTCCCTGTATGGCTGGAACCTGTGCGGCCTGGCCGTGATCTGCCGGTTCAAGGACTTTCCCATTCAGCTGCATTCCCCCACCGTGATTTTCATTCACTGGCTGACCGCGATTGTGCTGGCACCCATGGGGGTGTTTTACGGCGGGTTTGCTGTTCTGGCCATTATCGGGTATGCTTTTATTACACTGGTTCTTTTTTTCAGCGGCAATCATACCAAAAAGGTGGCTTTGTGAGCAGCACCCGGGACAATGTTCGACGGTTTTTCGATCAGTTCAAACCCAATGCAAAAGTATTGGTGATCATCAATGCGGATCCGGATGCCATTGGTTCGGCCATGGCTGTCAAACGCCTGTTGTGGCGCAGGGTGTCTGAAGTGGCCATCGCCCATTTCAACCGCATCAGCCGGCCGGATAACCTGGCATTGATTCAGCTCACCGACGTCGGGCTCAGGAACCTGGCAGAAGTGGACAAAGCCCAGTTCGATCATTTTGTGATCGTGGATTCCCAGCCGGATCACAATGAGGCGTTTGCCGGCATCACCTATACCGCCATCATCGATCATCATCCCTTGACCCGGGCCGAAGCCGCCTATACAGATATCCGCCCCGGATACGGCACCTGCTCCACCCTGTTGACCGAATACCTGAAATCCTGGAAAATCAAGCCATCCGCCAAGCTGGCAGCCGCCCTGATGATGGGCATTAAAACCGATACGGCGGATTTTACCCGCCAGGCCACGCTCAAGGATATCCGGGCGTTTCAATATCTGTATAAATTTGCGGACAACAATATTGTCACCAAGGTGGAGCGGGCGTTTTATACGGATGAAGACCTGGATTTTTTAGGCACAGCCATCAGAAAACGGCAGGTGGTCAACAACCGGGTTTTTTTTCATGCCGGCAACATTTCCAAACCGGATGAACTGGTCATGGTGGCGGATTTTTTCCTGACCATTTCCGGGATCAACTGGTCCATTGTTTCCGGGGTGGTGGACCGAAAACTGATTGTTATTCTCAGAAATGACGGCCTGCGCAAAGGGGCGGGAAACACCGCAAAAGAAGCCTTTTCTCAATACGGTTCAGCCGGCGGTCACAAAACCATGGCCCGGGCGGAACTGTCCCTTCACCTGATCCGAAAGGATACCGGCAGTGTGGCCCGAAAAGTCCTGGCTGAGTGGATAATGGACAGAATTGCGAAAACCGCCGGCAAAAAAATTGAATGAGCGATGGAGGCACACATGTCTGAAACCGTCAAACAGATTCTGGGCCGTTTTCAATCAGATCCATACATGGGCAGACAGGGAAAGGTGTATACGGATACCTCCGATTTCATGCGGATCACCGGCGGAGATGTGCTGGTTTTTGGAGACGGACATTATCTGGTTCTTCGCGATATGGATACAAATAAAATTCTGGTGGCAATCGACGGGCCTGAAAATTCAAAACGGGCGGTTGAGTATGTGGCAGATATCGTCAAAGGCTGCCGTGATTTTGAAATTACACTGCTGCATATTGAACGGCTGCCTGACCGTGATATTTTTGCAGATGAAGATGCCTGGAAAAAAGCGTGTGTGGCGCACCGGCAGAAGATAGACGCTTTTTTGTCAGACAATAAACAGATGATTGCAGATTACGGTATTCCGCAAAAAAGGGTGTCTACCGATTATGTTGAAAGCTGTCAATCACCCCTGGCGGAAGAGCCCCCCTATTGCAGCCGGGGCACCAGCATCGCACAGGATATTCTGCATGTGGCGGAAAAAGAGCATTTCGGAACCGTGGTTATCGGCCGAAGAGGGGTATCCAAAGCCGAGGAGTTCATGTTCGGCAGTGTGTCCACCAAAATTATTCATTCAGGAAAAGACTGCACCATCTGGGTTGTGCAATAGCCTGTTTTTTTTACGGTGACCTGTAAAGCAGTCGTATGCGATACCCACTTGTCACCCCGGGACGGTGAAATTCCGGATATTTCCAGCGACGTTGAACCTTATCATAAAGACATGGCTGACATGACTCCAAGCGAAACATGAATGGAATATCATGGGAAAGTACATGTTTCTACCCATTGTTTTCAAACCTCTTTTGATCAATCATACATCATAATAGAGAAGTAACAGGCAAACGGGTGATGGGATGCAATCTCAAAACAACCCTGATCACAGAAACTTTACAATGAGGAGACAGTCACATGGCACAAAGAAAACAGGTCTACAAATGCGACGTATGCGGAAACATGATTGAAGTCCTTCATGGCGGGGAAGGTGAACTGGTATGCTGCGGGGAGGACATGAAGCTTTTTGAGGAAAGAACCGCCACAGAGGAAGGCAAGGAAAAACATGTCCCGGTTATCGAGGCAGCAGACGGCGGGGTCACCGTGAAAGTGGGGAGCAACCCCCATCCCATGGAGGAAAAACATTATATCGAATGGATCGAAATTCTTGATGGGGATGATTCCTGCCGCCATTTTCTAAAACCCGGCCAGGCTCCGGAAACTTTTTTTGCCACCAAAAATCAGAAAGTTACGGCCCGCGAATACTGTAATGTCCATGGGTTGTGGAAATCGTGATCCCCGGAACGGCCATTTCCATGGAAAAGGGCGGCATCATTTGTTGCCGCGAAACCGGAGGGTTTTTATGACAGATAAAAAAAAACAAGAGGCTGAACTGGATGTCTGTACACAGGCCACTGAATTTGCCGAACATGCAAGACCCAATGAAGCGGGCGAAGATGCCTGTGATGACGGAAGAGCAGGAACCAGAAGCCAGAAAAAGGAGGTGAATGCCATGACAGACGATAAAAAGAAAAATGAAGATGGGGAAGATCTTGTCGAAGAAAGAAAAAAAGAACGTCAGGAGACGATGGATAAAATGTCCATCGATACCTCTGATGCCCACACCTATAACGAAAATACATCAGATGATGGCGAAAAAAGTTCATAACGTCATTGCAGAAAACAGCGGCCGGGTCCTTGCCTGCCTGACCCGGCCGCTGTTTCTGCAAAAGGAAAGACATGTTTTGCTACCAGTGTGAGCAGAGGGCCAGGGGAACAGGGTGTGAGGTTCTGGGTGTCTGTGGGAAAAAACCGGAAGTGGCCGACCTGCAGGACCTGCTTCTGTACAGCCTCATGGGGCTCTCCCAGGTGGTGCTTGAAGGCATCCGGTTCGGCATGCAGGCTCGGCGATATGGGGAGTTTGTCGTTACAGCCGCCTTTTCAACCTCAACCAATGTGGATTTTGATCCCCAGCGGTTTGTGGACCTTATCCACCAGGCGGTTGCGTTGCGAAAAGAAATTAGGAAAGAGCTGGAAAGCAGCGGCTATGATTTGCGGCTGGAAGAAGGTCCCACCACATTTGAGCCGGCAGTCACCCGGGAGGAACTGCTCAGCCAGGCTGCGTCTGTGGGTTTGTTTTCATACCCGGCGGACAATTCGGATATTCTGTCATTAAAACATACCGTGTTGTTCGGCATTAAAGGGGTGGCCGCCTATGCAGACCATGCCCGGATTCTGGGACAGGAAGATGATGATGTATACCATTTTATATTCAAGGGCCTGGCTGCCATCCAGCAGACCGGACTGAATCTGGACGACTGGTTGAGACTGACCCTTGACTGCGGCAAGGCGGCATACCGGGCCATGGAGCTGTTGGATGCAGGCAATACAGAAACATACGGACATCCGATACCCCCAAAGGGTCCTTTGGGGCATAAAAAAGGCAAGGCCATTCTCGATAAGGCGGATGACATCGTTGCGGCTGTCAAGACAGGCAGGATCCGCCATTTTTTCCTGGTTGCCGGTTGTGATGGTGCCAAACCCGGGCGAAGTTATTATACTGAATTTGTGGAAAAATTACCGGACGACTGCATTGGTATGATCCTTTCCTGCGGAAAACATCCTTTTTTTGACAAGGACCTGGGGGATATTGACGGAATCCCGCGTCTTCTGGATATCGGCCGGTGCAATGATGCCTATTCGGCCATCCAGATCGCCCTGGCGCTTTCCAGGGCACTGGATACCAATGTCAATGACCTTCCCTTGTCCATGATTTTATCCTGGTATGAGCAGAAATCGCTCAGTATTCTTCTGGCGCTGCTGTACCTGGGAATTCAGGATATCCGCTTAGGCCCAGGCCTTCCGGCCTTTTTCACCCCCACTGTTCTGAATCTTCTGGTGGAAAAATTCAACATCATGCCCATAAAAACACCAGACGAAGATATCAAAGAAATCCTGGGATAAAAATCGGATCAGCGTAAAAATCCCTGTATGATGCGGTTGACGGCCTGGTCATAATCAAGCCCTAAACTCATGAGCTTCATCAACTGGTCATTGGCGATTTTGCCGATGGAGGCTTCATGGGTCAATTCCGCATCCGGATGCAGGGCCCGCAGCGCCGGTATGGTCTGGTTGATACCCTTGTCCATGATAATGGCATCGCATTCAATATGGCCGTAGCATTTGGCTTTGGCTGTCAGGTTGACATAAAAGTCCTGGGAGGAACTGCCCTTTATCACAGAACGGGAAACAATATTGGTTTTGCTGTCTTCTCCGTCCAGAGTGATTTCATTTTTGGATTCTGCAGACTGATCTTTTTCGGTCATCACCCGTTCCGTGATCAGCAGCACACTGCCGGCACCGATCGTTGCCTCATTGACGCGTTTTGCTTCATCCACACCCCCCAGCTGGGTCAGTTCCATCTGTGCCTGGGCATTTTCCTCCATGAATACCTTTGTGGTGGGATTTAAAATACGTTTGCCACGGCCCTCGCCGATGGCAATATGCTTTTCCACATATGTGACCTTTGCACCGGCCTTGATGTGAAATTCATGGATACCGGAGTGGCCTTCAGATTCATGACCGCCGCAGTGAATACCGCATCCGGCCACAATGGTGACATCAGACCCTTCCCCGACAATAAAGGTGTTATACACCACATCATGCAGGCCTGCCTGGGACAGGATGACCGGGATATGAACCGATTCATTCACCGTACCCGGCTTGATATCGATGACAATACCATCCCCTTTTTCATTGGTTTCGATGTTGATGTTGGCGGACACCTCCCGGCCTTCCAGTTTACCGTTTTTCCGGATATTGTAGGCCCCTTTGGGGAGACCTTCCAGATCCGCGACCTCTTTTAACACATGTTTATCGATAGCATTGAGCATCCTCTTCTCCTTGACAGAATTCATCCAGCGTACAGACACGTAAATCCTCCAGCATGGGCATGGCACCTGCCAGATCGCCGGTATAGGCGATGTTCCCTTTTTTGATCAAAAGCAGGGTATCGGCGGCCTCCAGAAATGTCTTATTGTGACTGACCACAATGGTGGTGGTGTTGTTTTCTTTTTGTTCGCGCTTGAGCAGATCCACCATGGGACCGATGGTCCACAGATCGATGCCCGTGTCCGGTTCATCATAAATGGCCACCTTCGGATTTCTGGCAATCACGGTGGCCAGTTCGATTTTTTTGATCTCACCGCCGGACAGTTTGCTGTCCACGGGTTTGTCTAAAAAATCCATGGAACAGACCCCGACCCTGGAAATGATATTCACCAGTTTTTCTTCATCATCCGATCCCAGGGAAATGGATAACAGGTCCCGGAATGTGGTTCCCTTGAACCGGGCCGGATGCTGAAATCCATAGACAATGCCGGCGTTGGAGCGTTCATTGATCGGAAGACGGCTGATATCTGTCCCGGTAAACATGATTTTTCCGCTTGTGAGTTCATTGATGCCCATGATCAATTTGGCCAGGGTGGTCTTGCCCGACCCGTTGGGGCCGGTGATGGCATAAAACCCCCCTGGCTCAAACGTAAAACTCACATCATTGATGATTGTCTGCCCGGACGGCGTTTCCTTTCCGCCTGTATCCAGCGCAGGGACTGTGAATGTGACATTTTGTAGTTGCAGCATAAATACTCTCTTTTTTTGGCGGTTGAAGCGTTCTTTTTAGTGGTCATGGTCGCTGTAATACTGAAACAGTGTTTCAATGTCTGCAACCAGGGTTTTGACATATGACATCTCGGCATTCTGCTTGGCTTTCATTGCCGAAACAATCACGGCATGATGATCGACCAGTCGTTTTTTGTAGTCTTCCTGGGACGATTTGACCCGCTGGGTCAGGAAATAGTCACTGATCGTGGTGATGATTTTCTGGGCATGGTTTTCCTTGTTCATCACCCAGCGGACCAGCTGGTTCTGGGATTGAGCATCGGATTTTTCGGAAAGTTCATTGATCATTTTTATCGATTTTTCAACCGTTTCCGCATCTTCAAGCATTGAGTGAACCCGGGCATTGTCATCATAAATACCGCAGGGTATCTGGCAATGGGCGGAAACGGTCTGCTGAAGCATGGGTATGCAAACCATTGCTGCCAGCAGAAGAAAGGTCGTTGCGATTATTCTTTTCATTTTTTTCTCTCCTTTTTTGGTAAGTTTCGAGTACCCGCTAATTTACTGTTTTATTGCGCATGGACCGGTTGTTCACTGCTTTGGAAACCGCTCAATGGTATCCTTTAGCTGATTGATTTCAATACCCAGGCTTACACACTGTTTGCCTTTTATGCACAACTCTGCGTCAGAGGGTTCCAGAAATGTTTTCATCTCAGTGCCATCCTTTTTCAGATTCACCTGCCATCGGTCGTTACTATCGTCGTATTCGACATTCACATCAATGCCGCACTCCCCAATATCAGGGTAAATTTCAATGATTTTACTGCACAGATCTTTTTTATTCATTTGGCTGTCTCCTTTCTCGGTCAGGTTTTAATTGTCTTTCGAAGGATCTATTTCACACTGATCGTTCAAATGCATTTTAAAAACATATACCGCCAGGGCCAGAATCGGCACCACCAGAACCAATCCAATGATCGGCAGAATGGTAACGCTTATGATCGTCATGGCCAAGGCAGCTGCAACCAGTATCATGCCAACGGCAAATTTTGAAATTCTCTGGGGCATACAATCGGATAGTTTCATATCATTCTCCTTATTGATTTATAAATTCTCCCATCCCGTGGACAGCAGTTTGGCATTGACCGCCACAATGACCGTGGAAAGGGACATCACCACAGCACCGGCCGCGGGTGGAAGCAAAAATTGATAAAACGGGTATAAAACCCCTGCTGCCAGGGGAATGGCAACGGCATTGTACCCGGCGGCCCACCAGAGGTTCTGCACCATCTTCCGGTAGGTTGCCTTTGACAGTTGGATCACTGCGGTGACATCCCGGGGATCCGAGTGCACCAGCACGATATCGGCGGCTTCCATGGCCACATCCGTGCCTGCGCCGATGGCAATACCCACATCTGCTTCAGCCAGGGCAGGGGCATCGTTTACCCCGTCTCCCACCATGGCCACACGCTGGTTTTTCTGCCGGATCTTTTTGATCTGATCCGACTTTTCATCCGGCAGAATTTCCGCCATGTAATCATCCAGATGCAGCTGGTCTGCAACGGTTTTTGCCACTGCCGCAGAATCGCCTGTGAGCATCATCACCTTGATACCCATCTTTTGTAATCCGGACACGGCTTTTTTTGCGGATTCTCGAATCACATCCTCCAAAGCCAGTGCCGCTTCGACCTGATCCTCTTTCAGAAGATACACCAGGGTCTTTCCTTCATCTGCCAGCTTATCCAGTTTGTCCTGAAAGCGTTTTTCCACGGCAATATCATGTTCCTGTAAAAACCCCGGGCTCACCACTTTGATTTTTTTGCCTGCCACCTTTGCTTTGGCACCTTTTCCCGGAATGGCTTCAAAATTTTCAGGATGAGGGATATCTATATTGCGGTCTTTTGCCGCCGCAACAATGCCTTTGGCAATGGCATGCTCAGACCGGCTTTCCAGTCCGGCTGCCAGCGTCAGGATCTCTTCTTCGGAAAGGCTGCCAAAATTCAGGATATCCGATACCCCGAACTGCCCCCGGGTCAGGGTGCCGGTTTTGTCAAACACCACCACATCCAGGTTTTTCGCTTTTTCAAAAGCGGTCCGGTCCCTGATCAGCAGTCCTTTTTTAGCTGCCATGGCCGTTGATACGGCCACCACCAGGGGCACGGCCAGGCCCAGGGCGTGGGGACAGGTAATCACCATGACCGTGACCATCCGCTCCAGGGAAAAAACAAATTCTCTGCCTGCCAAAAGCCATGCCCCCAGGGTGATGCCGCCGGCAGTCAGGGCGATGATGGTCAGCCAGAAAGCGGCACGATCTGCGGTATTCTGGGCCTTTGATTTGGATTCCTGTGCTTTTTTCACCATGTCGACAACCTGGGAAAGATAGGTGTCGTCACCGGTTTTTTGTATTTCCACCTCAATGGCGGAATCACCGTTGATGCTGCCGCCGATGACCTCATCCCCTGTGATCTTTTCCACCTGCCTGCTTTCACCGGTCACCATGGATTCGTCAATGGTGGTCCGCCCGTCTGCGATGACACCGTCCGTGGGTATTTTTTCACCGGGTTTGACAGCGACCTTGTCCCCTTTTTCAAGCTGTGATACCTTGATCTCTTCGGTTTCCCCGTCTTTGGTGATGCGAAGGGCCGTTGACGGCATCAGTTTGACCAGTTCCTCCAAAGCACCGGACGCACCCATGACCGAGCGCATTTCCATCCAGTGTCCCAAAAGCATGATGATGATGAGGGTGGCAAGCTCCCAGAAAAACACTTTTCCCTCAAGGCCGAATACCACGGCGGAACTATAGGTATATGCAACAATAATGGCCAGGCCGATCAGGGTCATCATGCCCGGGGTCTTTTCTCTGAGTTCGTCAACAAGACCCGTTAAAAACGGCCATCCGCCATAGAAAAAGACAATGGTGGAAAATCCGAACTGGATATAGGCATCACCGGCAAAGTCCCATTGGCCGCTGACACCTATAAACTGCTGGATCATGGGGGACAGCAGCACAACGGGAATTCCCAGAATGAATGAAATCCAGAACCTGCGCCTGAAGTCAGCGACCATGTGTGCGTGGTGATCAGAATGATCGTGGTCCTGGTGGTTGCTGTCATGGGTCTGGTGATCTTTTGGGTGGTCCTGGCTGTTGTTGCCCTGTTCCGCGTGGTTGCTGTCTTGTTTTCGGGCATGGGCGCTTTCGTTCATGGTATAAGCCTTTTTGGGTTGCGTTTACTGTTTCTCCATCGTTTTTGGTCCCGGGCCTGCATCAAATTCCATGATTTTTGCAAACTGCTTGTCAATACCGGGGCGGACCTCGTGGTAAAGGGGACTGTCCGGACCCATGCGGCCGCCCATGTCATAGGTAAAAGAAGCGTTGCCTTGATGTCGGATCCAATATCCTGCAAGTACCGGACCCAGCCCATCATAACAGGAATGAAAATGAAGGTATTCATCCCGGGGCCGGGGGCGGTCATTCACCCATTTTCGGGGGGCTTCTTCAAAAAACACCGGGTTGATCCGGTTCTTTGAGGGCAGGGGAAAGCCCGTGTCCACAAGCTGGGTCAACACGGCATCCCCTTCAAACAACAGGGTGTTTTCCGGCAGGTCACGGGTGTAAAACCGGTCTTCATTAAAACAGACAAAAGAAAGCCGGGTCAGGTCCTCTGGATTTTCCGGCTTGAAATAATATCCCACAAAGGGACCGAACCCCAGCACCCGGTCCTTTAGCTGGATCTCAAGCCGGTCCACATATCCTCTTGGGATTTTCAGGTTTGTTCCCGTGTCTTTTTTCGGCCCGGGACATCCGGAACAGATGATGGCCACTAAAACAAGGGATACCAGAAAGACAACAGGGATATTAGGGTGTCTGGCTGCCATTTTTTTCTTTCCATAAAAAATGGATGGCGCCGATGCACAGGCCGAATATCAAAACCAGCAGAACAACCGCGGCAGGCCGGCTGCCTGTCCAGTCCGCAAGGGTGATCTGGCCCACATTGTAAGGATCATACAGCAGTGGTATGAAAAATTCGTGCAGATGAGCAAAAACCGCGGCACCAGCCAGTCCGCCGATAAGGGCAAACACAGCATCCATGCGTCCCTCTCCGGCTGCCGCCCAGGTGGTTCCCGGGCAGTATCCGCAAAATCCCCACCCGATACCGAACAAAATGCCTGCCACTCCCGTGGCCACCAGACTGGTGGGCAGCACCCGGGTATTGGCGACACCGGCGATTTCCAGCCCCAAAAGCCCTATGGCCGAGAGAATCACCGCCATGAGCATGAATTTCGGGATATCACTTTCGATCATCAGGTGTGCCCGGGCCATTTTATCTGCATTGGTAGCGCCGACGCGCTGGATCACAAATCCAAAGGCAATGCCGGAGAATACCCCCAGCCATATTTCTGCACCCATTATTCCTCCTTTCCCGTTCTGCCGTAAACGATACGGGCCGTGACCATGGCAACGGCAAAAATAAGCACCCCGAAATACAACCCGCTGACAGCCAGTTGTGTGGATCCGGAGATAAACAGCCCCAGGGTACAGCCGCCTGCCAGTCTGGCGGCGAAGAGTATGATGAACCCACCGGCAAAGGCGGCGGCAAATCGTTTGATCCGGCTGTTCCCGAACCGTTTTTCCCATATCTCCGGGATATCTCTTACCGGTATGCTGCCGGTGCGGCCGGCGGCAAAGCCACCGATGGCCATGCCCAGAACAAAGGCAAAGAGCCAGGATCCTGTATCCGGCATTGCAGTATAATGGGGGTTGTTTTCAACATATTCCGGTGCAACCGTCTGGACAGCCCCTTTGATTACGCTGACAAAACCGCTGGAAGAGGCCGGCGGCCCGAATGTCGCAAAAATAAAAACAATGATGCCTGCCAGAGCAAATGCCGCCGGAAGCCACGGCCAGTACAGAGGGGAGTTGTTTTTTTTATCCATGATCATCCTCCGCATGACATATAGCCGCCTGCAGGTGTACCTGAAACGGATCTGTCTTGTGACGTTTTTGTATCAGGTTTCCGGCTTGAGACAGTCCGGTTTGCTGTTGAAGGGGTGGGCAGCATACTGCCTGCCAATGTGTTTTCCCTGGTTTCCACGGGGAAAAATTTATCCGGATTCCCCCACTCTTTCCAGGACGGTTCATAGGTGTACACCCGGTCAAATCCCATCAACCGGAGTATAAAATAGGAAAAGGAACTGCGTCTGCCTGAATTGCAGTAGACAATCACGGCCCTGGATGCATCCAGGCCGGCGTAAAGGGTCTGGAGCTGTGCATAGGGTTTGACCGCCTTGGTGTCCAGATCGGTCCATGCATCCTGATAGTTGATGTTGACAGCTGTCGGGATATGCCCCAGTTTCAACGGAGTTCCGTCAAGGCCTTTGGTGCCCTTTTCACCGATATATTCCTCTTGTGAGCGCACATCGATGATCTGGTAACAGAAATCGCCGAGCTGCTTATACACAAAATCACCGGTAATCAGCGGGTGCTTTTGTATCTTTTCTGCAGGCGCCTGATAAAGCAGCGGCCTGGTTTCACCCGGCGTGGTTACCAGGTCATAGCCGGCATCTTTCCATCCATCGATGCCTTGCACAAGAATTTTTTTGTTTTCATGTCCCAGGATATCCAGAACCCAGAAAACATAGGATGCCGTGGCGCCGCCGTCCCGTTCCACGGAATCGTAAAGAACAATGGTATCTTTCGGTGTAATGCCGTGACGGCCGAGTATCTCCTGTGCCCGGGCAATACCGATGAACGTCGATGCCACATCATCGCCGATATCATTATGCTGGAACATGGACCAGGGAAGCCGTATGGCACCGGGGATCAATGCCCCGTCAAAATGATCCTCCGTTCTGACATCCGCGATGACCAGATCGGTATCATCTATATGGGCCTTGAGCCACTGGGGATATGCCACAAAGCGGGAGTTGGGGTAGGTATCTGCCTGCTGGGAAGCCGAAACCAGGGACCATACCAGGCCCAGAAACAGCACCAGCGCCAGGATGACATACCGTAAACGGTTGTTTTTTTTCATGGAAAATCTCCTCCGTGTCCGTGTGTATATATCAATACCTACTTTACGCGGCAGATGCCGTTTGGGTAAATGGGGAGTTTTACCCATTTGACAGAGACAAGGCATGTATACTGTCGGGAAACAGGATGAAAATACATGATGATTGATATCCATATGCATAAAACCATGCATTTTCTATCTCAGACAATCAGGTATAATTTTTCCTTTATGGTATGGATAGACGAAAAGAGAGTGGAAAAATGGTATTCCCATCAGTGCGGACACTGGAAAATCAAAAAATCAGACAACAAAAGGCAAGGGGGTAAAAAGG
>JAABUD010000260.1 GCA_011389555.1 Desulfotignum sp.
GATACTCCCGGCCCACATCAGGGTTCACCACACACCCGCCCGGCTCCTTGGCCAGGACGGCATGAATGCATCCCAGGCAGCATCCGACACAGGGCCGGATCTCATCCATCCGGCCGGTCCGGGCCTTTTCCGGGTAATGGGGGTCCGCCAGAAAGGACCGCCCCAGGGCCACCATATCGGCCCGGCCATCCGCAATGATCTGCTCCGCTTGAACCGGGTCCTTGATCCGGCCCACCGTGATCACCGGAATATCCACCACCTGCTTGACCGCCTCGGCCAGGTGCACGAAACACCCCTGGGGGGTGTACATGGAAGGAATGGTCAGCTCCGTGGATCCGTACACCCCGGCGGACACATGCACATAGGCGACACCGGCGGCTTCCAGCAGCGGCGCCAGGGTCAGGGCATCCGTCAGCTCCCATCCGTTTTCCATGTAATCATTGCCGTTGATCCGGATACCCACGGGAAAATCCTCTCCTGCCCTGGCCCGGATATCGGCCAGGATATCGAACAAAAACCGGGTCCGGTTGTCAAAGCCGCCCCCGTATTCATCCGTGCGCACATTGGCGTTGGGGGACATGAACTGGTTGATGAGATACCCGTGGGCCCCATGGATCTCCACAAAATCAAACCCCGCGTCTCTGCACCGCCGGGCCGCCTCCCCGAAGCAGGCCACCAGGTGCCGGATCTCCGCCACGGTCAGGGCCCGCACCTCGCCCTTTACCACGGCCGGGGCCGGAATGGCGGACGGGGCCACCTTTTCCGGCAGGTAGGACTGACGTCCCCCGTGCATGAGCTGGACCCCGAACCGGGCACCGAAAGGCCGGACCCGATCCACCATCCGCCTCAGTGCCGGAATGCAGCCGTCTTCATACATCTGGGGCAAATCCGGCAGTTCCTGCCCCCCGGGATGGACACTGCCGCCCCCCACCAGCATCATGCCGGCCCCGCCCTTTGCCCGTTCCACAAAATAGGCGATGAGCGGGTCCGTCACATGACAATGATCATCCACGCCGAAATTGATGCTCATGGCAGACATCATCAGCCGGTTTTTCACCGTGAGGTGCCCGATTTGGATCGGGCGGAACAGATGGGGCAACATGGGGGGGGACCCTCCTTATTTATTCGGATGTTTGTGAAAGTTCTTCGAGCAGCGACTGCACCAGCACGGCAAACGCCAGCACGGCGTTTTTGTCCCGGACAAGTCTGCGGCCTTTCACCGCTTTGAAGTACCGGGCGCAGACTTTGCGCCGGGCCGGGGTCAGACGGGTGGTGATGCCCTGTTTTTTGACTGTGTCATCATTGACGTCCGTGATGTTTTTCTGTTCCCGCCGGCCATGGGGCCGGTGGATGATATGGGCGTAATAGATCAGTGCCCGGTCCAGAAGAATATACAGGAACTGAGGATTTTCGTGGGGACCCATCTGGATCCGGTCTCCCCCCAGACGGATACCGGCAGGACTTTTGTCTGCGATCCGGCGCCCGCCCAGCACGGCCGATCCTGCACCCAGAATCCCGCCGATGGCCGTGAACATGCCCAGGCTCAGGCCATGGGCCGCCGTATCCACCACAGCTCCCATGGTCCCCCCCAGCAATGCACCGGCTGCAGCCAGCTGTGTTTTGGTCAATCCCAGCAGCTCCCAGGTTTTTCTGGAAAACAGGTCGTGCTGAAGCACGGAATACTCGGGCAGAGACACCTCATACACCCGGTGCTTGAACAGGGATCGGATCTGTTGAAACATCGATTTTTCAATATCCCGGATCTGTTCCCGATAGGTCTCGGCCAGGGTTTCCCGGGCCAGGACCGGATCATCGCCGCCATCTATCCCCCGGGACACGGTAAGCCGGATACTTTTTTCAATGGCATGGGTGATATAGGCACTGGCCAGCCGCTGGCGCTTTTCCCATTCCGCCTGGAACGCCTGAATCACCCGGGCCAGGACCGGCTCCCATTCCTGGTCAATGGATTTGAGGCTTTCCAGCATGCTGATTCGGTCATGGAAATTGGCGGCATTGGCATTGAAAATCCGGATACTGTTGAAATGTTTTCCAAATTCCCGGCGCCAGTCCCGGGTATAATCTTTGTCCGCATGCTTGGAATTGATCACGGCCATGCGGGGCCGGCCCGTGAGCCGCAGGATCTCCATCTCCGCCAGGTCATCGCCCCGCACCGGCCGGGAGCCGTTCACCACATAGATGATCCCCGCCCCCCGGGCCACCGGGCAAAACAGTTCCACTTCGTCGGCATAAAACGGATCCGATTCATGGGCCGCAATGAATTCATCCAGAATTCGATGCGGATCTTTGTGATAGGTGTTGAACCAGGCCAGGGTCTGTCTGGGCACCTGAAACCCCGGGGTATCCACAAACCGGATGATATCCCGGCCATCGATTGTCACGGTATAGGTCCGGCACACCGTGGTCTCCCCGGGCACCGGGCTGACCCGCACCTGGTCATCCTCGGTCAGGGTGGAGACCACCGCGGATTTGCCCTCATTGGGATGCCCCAGCACAGCGAACTCCGGAATGTCGGTACTCATGGCCGAATCCTTTCCACCAGCATGTCCGGGTGTCCCAGTTCGAGGATGCGGTCCTGCCACACCCCGGCATCCACATCCCTGTCCGGGACGCCCAGGCTTTCCTCCTCCGGGGCCCGGATCAAAAGCACCCAGAGATTTTTATCCTGCAAAACCCCCTGCTTGAGCTGCGTCAGGTAATGAAGAATTCCCCGAATCGGGGGCTGCCACACCTCCTGGAGAAAGATGACCGGATCCGCCCCATCGAGCACATCCGGTCCCATCAGAAGAGAATCCGCCTCCAGGTCCAGCTCCACGAAAATCACCTGCCGGACATCCAGAAGAAACTGCCGGGCCAGCATGGCGGACACACGATCCATGGCCGCCGGTTCCCAGGCCGGCACCGGCGCCAGAACCACGGCCGGGGTGCCGATGGATGCCGCCGTTGCCGGAGCGGCATCCTGCCCGGCCTTTTGGGGGGCCGGATGCCGGGGTCGGGAGGGGGAGGCGGGTGTCGGCCGGGTGGCGGTATTTTCTTCAAATCCGATATCCATGACCGGTGATTTCATGCGCACAATCAGGCGCCGGAACCGGGGCTGGTGAAGATCAAACCGGTTCAGCGCCGCCCGGTGGCCCAAAATGGCCCCGCCGATGATCAGCAGCCGGGGAATCACGGCATACCCCACCATGCTCATGCATAAAAAAGGCCACCAGGATGTCAGGTGTTCCGTGGCCAGATCGGCAATTCCCTGTTTGAGAATGATCCGGGTGCCTTCCACCTGTGCCGGGGTCGGCCCGGCCAGGGAATCGGGCAGCCAGGCCGCCCAGGGCAGAGACACCAGGGACACCAGGTCATGGACGGCGGATGGCGTGGCCGCCAGGGTGGACTGCCACCCGAACGCCACATCGCTGAATGCCACCCGGAACAAGGTGCCGCCCAGGGCACCTGCAGAGAAAAAAAGAGCGAACAGGGACACCAGGATCACCAGGGGCCAGAAAAAAAGCGCCCCGTATTCCCGCTTTTTTGTGCGGATGAAAAAAAGGACTTCGTCCAGCCGGGTGGGTCCCGGATCCCCCGGATCTGTTTTCGCTTTCATCCGCACCCGCTTGAGCATCCCGGGCACCATGTCAAACAACACCCTGGACACCAGCGCAAAAAACATCCCCGGGCCCGTGCCGGATCGCCGAAACGGCTGGATCACCAGGCCAATCACAAAAAAAAGAAAAAAAACCGCCGGTATCATCACAAACACGAAAAAAAACAACGCCACGTTCACCGGCCGGACCCCGTGGTAGGCCAGAAATCCATACGCCAGCACCAGACCGGCCAGCCCGCCGGCAAAGGCCAGGCCCCGGGCCGTCCAGGCGTAAAGATCGTTGAAAAGCCGTCCCGGCAGCCGCCGATACCCCCCGGGACCGGCCTGATCCAGATACAGCATTCTGCGATAGGACAGCCAGCGCTCGATCAGGGCGGTGTCCGTCATTTTATCCCCGCGTACCTGCCGGAAAATATCCCGGTCCCGGGCCGCTTTCTGTCCGCCCGATCCCGTGGTGTCCGGGTGATCATCCAGGGCCAGCAGATAATCCAGGTCCATTATATCGGAAAGTCGAAACGTCATACAGCGTGTGTATCAGATCCCGGCTTTTTTCACAATTGTCTTTCGCATCTTCCCGCCCGATGCGGCCGGTTCATTCCACATGCCGGGCCATCATTTTTTCATTTGCAAAACGATTCAGGGGTGATAAAGACGTAAGATATGAAAACCTACGGCAAAATTCTTTTGACCACCCTGCCGCTGGTCATTGTTTCGCTCTGGGTCGTCCTGGAAACCACCCATTATTTTTCCCGAACCGCTCTGGTGGACCTGGGCGAAACCTGGCTGGACACCCGGTTGTCGGAAGCCATGGTGATTGTCTCATCCCAGGAACAAATGCTCCGGGAATACGGGCTGGCGGAAATTCCAGCCAGTATCCTGAAAGCGCAAATGGATTCAATGTCGGGAATGGCCGATATCGGTGTCGGAAAACAGGGATACATCTGTATCGTCAGCCGGGAAGGCCGAATCGTATTTCATCCGGATAACCGCAGGATCGATACCCCGGTACACGATACGGCCTGGTTCAAGAATCTCTTGAACGGCTCCCGACGACTGCAAATGGAAATGGGCGGGCAAACCGTGCTGGCCAGGTTCGACTATTTCCAACCCTGGGACTGGTATCTTCTGGCCGTGGATCCCATGCAGGAAATATACGGGGTCGCCAATCGCATGCGGCCTTTTCTATATGCCATGGGCATCATTGCAGCGGCCATCATTTCCCTGGCACTGATGCTGCTGACCCGCCGCCTGACCCGACCCCTCAGCGATCTGGTCCAGGGGACGGACCGAATCGGCAAAGGCGATCTGGACACCCGGATTCCCATTCAGTCCAGCGATGAGTTCGGGCAGCTGGCGGCAAAATTCAATCAAATGACGTCTCAGCTCCAGGAAACGCTCACGGCGTTGACGCAGTCCCACCAGGAACTGGAAAACCGGGTGGCGGAACGGACCCGGCACCTGACCCTGCTGAACCAGGCCCTGAAAAATGAAATCCGGGTGCGGAAACAAAAAGAAAAGGAGCTGAAAAAAGCCAACCAGGCCAAAAGTGAATTTCTGGCCAATATGAGCCACGAAATCAGGACCCCCTTGAATTCGGTCATTGGTTTCAGTGAAGTGCTGTATACCATGGTTACCGATGGCCGGCAGAAAAATTACCTTCAGGCGATTTCCACTGCTGCCAGACACCTGCTGGCATTGATTACCAACATTCTGGACATGTCCCGGATAGAGGCCGGCAAACTGGCCATAAAAAAAACCGCCGTATCCCTGGATACCCTGTTCAATGAAATTCATCATCTTTTCAAGGTCAAGATTGCCGATAAAAGATTGAGATTCCATGTTTTTCTGGATGACACCGTGCCGGACTGGCTGTTTCTGGATGAAGTGCGTATTCGCCAGGTGCTCACCAATCTGGTGGACAATGCCGTCAAATTCACCCGGGAGGGGCACATCAGCCTTTCCGCCCGGGCCTGCGCAGGCCCTGCCCCGGAAACAGTGGACCTGACGATCCAGGTCAGCGATACAGGCATCGGTATTCCGGAAGACAACCAGCAGCGGGTGTTTGAATCCTTTGAACAGGGCACGGCTGATGTCAACAGAGACTACGGGGGAACCGGTCTGGGCCTGGCCATCTGCCGGCAGCTGGTGGAGCTGATGCAGGGCCGGATTCAGCTGGAAGTCCATCCCGGACGCGGCACCACATTTGAGATTTTTCTGCCGGGTGTGACGGTGGGCCGGGATATAGCGCAACCGCCGGGCCGAACCGGTGCCATGGCCCCGGATTCATTCAGCGGCACATCCGAGCCAGTCCTGTCTGAAACGGTTTTCTGCCAGGCACTGGAACGGCATCCAGACCTGGGCGCCCGGATACAGTCTGAAATCATCCCGCTGCTGCCCGAACCCCAGGAAGGGGTGAAAATGTCGGATGCAAGGACCCTTGCCGATCATTTTATCCGTTTGGGCCGTCAGTACGATCTGAGTGCGTTCACAGAGTTCGGGCAGAATCTGTCCAAGGATGTCCAGGCCTTTGACGTGGAAAAAATCGCTCCGGCACTGGCACAGATTTCCGTCATTGTCCAGCGGATTCAAACATCCTGATGGCGGCTTGGTTCTATCGGCCCGGCAGAATCAGGGACCGCAGCCACCCCAGCAAAGTATTTCCCTTGAGCGCGGCTTTTTCCGAAGCCTCCAGAAACCGGGTCATCTGCGCCGTATCGTGATACCGGTCTTTGCGGGTAATCATTTTTTTGTCAGGATCCAGGTGGCGGACAACCCGGGCGGGATTGCCCGCGGCAATGACATTGGCGGGAATATCCGTTGTCACGACACTGCCGGCACCCACAATGCTGTTCTCACCGATGCGAACCCCTTTGCACACAATGGCGGAATCGCCGATCCACACATTTTTTTCCAGCACCACGCTGTGGGTTTCCTTTGGAGTCAGGGACCGGTCATAAATGCCGTGCCAGTCCGAGTCCGTGATATAGGCATGACTGGCCAGCATGCAGGAGTCGCTGATGGTGATGCTGTGGGCCGCACTGATCCGCACGCCCGGCGAGAGAAGCACATGGTCCCCGATGGTGATGCCCGGGATCTGTTTTGGGTCCGACCACACCGTCAACCGGGTTTTCTTGTCCGAACATCCCAGCAGGGTCACATGGCTTCCGATGCGGATGGGACCGCCGAACAATTCGATGTACCAGGGTTTGATGATGAACGGATGATCCCCCAGACAAGCCAGCTGGGGCACCAGGTAATGGCGGACATACAGATGCTGGAGCCGGTACCAGGCCTGCTTGATGTACCAGGGCCGAAAATCGTGTATCATGTCAGATCCCCTTGAATACAGACCCCTGCCACCGGTCATGACAGAACAGGCCGGCCCCCGGGGTCAGGTCATACAGCGCATCCGCAGCCATCAGGGCCACGGCATTGGTCCACGAGATCTTCTCTTCCGGCCAGATCACCATGTCCGGATAGGTATACCCGCACCAGAAGGTCTTGTCCTCATACAACCGGTCCTGGATCCAGGAGAACACGATCCGGGCTTTCTCCCGGCTGCCCATGGCATGCAGGGTCAGAACCAGTTCACAGGTTTCCGCAATGGTCACCCAGGGCTGATCCGACACACACCGGGCCCCCTGGCCGTCAATCATGTACTTGTGCCAGTATTTTTCCACCCGTGCCCGGGCCTTGTCTCCCTGGATCGCCCCGCACAGGACAGGATAGAACCAGTACATGGAAAACCGGGACTTGCTCACATTGTAGCTGTGCAGGTTTTCCCTCAGAGAGCGACCCAGCCGGCCCCACGCGTCTTCCCAGGCCGGACGGGCCCGGCCCAGGATCCGGCTGATACCCAGGGCGCATTTCAGACTCATGAACACAGAAGAGGACCCGGCCAGCAGAGACATGGCATCGATGTTTCCTTCCGGACTCCGGGCCCAGTAGATCTCTCCGGTGGCCACCTGGAGTTCCAGCGCGTACTCGATCCCCTTTTCCATGGTGTCCCAGAAATCTTCCAGCCATGACCGGTCTTTCGTGACCAGATATGCGTGAAACAGTCCCACCGCAACATAGCAGGCCATGTGGGTCTGGCAGGTGCGGTCTTCCGGGATGCCGTTCACATACGAGGAAAACCAGGATCCATCCGGATTCTGGTGCTGCCTGAGCCATCCCAGGGCCCGGCGGGCTTCGGTGTGATACCCGGCGATGTTCAGTCCCATCACGGATTCCACCAGGTCCCAGGGATCTGTTTTGCCATCCTCGTGCCAGGGAATGTCTCCCGACGGCTGCTGGAGTTTGAGAATCAAACCGGCAACTGAAGCAATATTCAGGATTGAAAATGCCTGCATCTTTATGGGTATCCGGGACATTGACGCGTCTCCATCTGTTTTAAAAAATTCTGACTCCTGACCCAAAACAACGCTGCACCCTACCAGAAGCGGTTTTTTTTTTCAAGATCCACCGGGCCGATGAATCATGAATGACAATTCATTTGTTTGATTTCCCCTGCATCCTGAATACACCCGGAGCTCACACAGCTGTGTATGCACGCTAACAAATTGAAATTGAATGCGATTATATCCCCTGATCCGGAAAATAATTTTCCTTGACAACCCCGGTGTTTTTCTGGTAATCAAAAATGAATACTCATTCATAATATGACATTTGGATCACGAATACTCACCCTTTTAGCAGGAGGACATCATGGCAAGAAAAATCAGACAGGCCGCAGTCATCGGATCCGGGATCATGGGAGGCGGTATTGCCGCCCTTCTGGCCGGTACCGGTGTAAAGGTACTGCTCCTGGACATTGTTCCATTCGACTTGAAAGATGAAGAGAAAAACGACCCGGCCGCCCGGAATCGAATCGTCAAGGCCGGCCTGGATGCCGCACTGGCATCTTCCCCGTCCTTGTTTTTCAACAAAAAGGATGCCGGCCTGATCTCCATCGGCAACCTGGAGGATGATATTGAAAAACTGGCGGACTGCGACTGGATCGTGGAAGTGGTGGTGGAACGGCTGGACATCAAACGCACGTTGTTCGAGAAGGTGAACAACGTCCGGAAGCCGGGATCCATCGTCACCACCAACACCTCGGGCATCCCGCTCCAGGATATCACCAAAGGATTTTCAAGCGAATTCAAACAGCATTTCATGGGCACCCATTTTTTCAACCCCGTGCGGTACATGCACCTGCTGGAGCTGATTCCGGGTGAAGATACCCTGCCGGAGGTCCTGGATTTCATGGCAAAATTCGGCGAGAAAAACCTGGGCAAAGGCATTGTCTGGGCCAAGGACACGCCGAACTTCGTGGGCAACCGCATCGGGATCCAGGGTATCAGCGCGGCCATGCGGTTCATGCAGGAAGACGGCCTCACCGTGCCCGAGGTGGATGCCATTTTCGGCCCGGCCATGGGTCGGCCCAAAACCGCCATCTTCAAAACCACGGACCTGGTGGGCCTGGACGTCATGATGCACGTGGCCAAAAACTCCTATGACCTGTGCACGGACGACGAGCAGCGGGACATCATGCAGCTGCCGGAGTTTGTGGAAAAAATGGCGGAAAAGAATCTGCTGGGCAACAAGACCAAAGCGGGGTTCTACAAAACCGACCTCACCCCGGAATGGAAAAAGGTCCGCAAGGTACTGAATCTGGAAACCCTGGAATACGAGGACCTGGAACGGCCCACCTTTCCCTGCCTGGATGCGGCCAGAAAAGCCGGCACCCTGGCCGAAAAAATCAACATCGTGCTCAAGGCGGATGACAAAGCCGGAAAATTTGCCTGGAAAATAGCAGCCAACAGTTTTCAGTACGCGGCCAACCGGGTGCCGGAAATCGCGGACACCGTGGTGGAAATCGACAATGCCATGAAATGGGGCTACAATTTTGAACTGGGACCGTTCGAACTGTGGGATGCCTATGGTGTGGCCGATGCCGTGGAACGAATGACCCACGATGGGCTGGAGATCCCGGCCAACGTCAAAGCCATGCTGGATGCCGGAAACACCTGTTTCTACAAACTGGAAAACGGGGTCCGGTATTTTTATGACTTTGCCTCCGCCGGCTACAAACCCGTGCCCGTGCCCGACGACCTGGTCTCTATTGCTGCCGCAAAAGGCAACAACAAGACCATCATGGAAAACGCGTCCGCCACCCTGGTGGATATCGGAGACGACGTGTTCTGCCTGGAGTTCCATACCAAGATGAACGCCATCAACGCGGAAATCGTGGACTCCATTGCCGAGGGCCTGGATTATGTGGACAAGAACGGTGTGGGCCTGGTGATCGGCAACGAAGCCGGCGGCATGCCCGGCGCGTTCTCCGCCGGTGCCGATCTTGGCTTTATCGCCAACCTGTGTCATGACAAAAAATACGCGGAAATCGACGCGTTTCTGAAAAAAGCCCAGGATGGGATCCAGGCCACCCGGTACGCCCCCTTCCCCGTGGTGGCGGCCCCCTACGGCATGACCCTGGGCGGCGGGTGTGAAACCTGCCTGGGAGCGGACCGCATCGTGGCCCATGCCGAACTGTTCATGGGACTGGTGGAGATCGGTGTCGGGCTGCTGCCCGCCGGCGGCGGTACCATGAACCTGTGGAAAAAACATGTGAACGCCCTGCCCGGCAAAACCGTCAAGGACCTGGACCTGGCCAAAGTTTTTGTGGCCGCGTTCATGAAAATCGGCATGGCCGCCGTGTCCATGTCCGCGGCCCAGGCCGTGGGCAACGGGTTTCTGGGACTTTCCGACCGCATTGTGTTCAACCGGGATACCCTGGTGGGCGAAGCCAAAAAAGAAGTCCTTCGAATGGTGGATGACGGATATGCCCCGCCCATGAAGCAACCCTTGAAAGTGATGGGTGATGCCGGACAGGGTATGGTGAACGCGGAAATCTTCAACATGCGCAACGGCAATTTCATGAGTGATCATGATGCGTTTCTGGCCAAACGGATCGCCTATGTCATGAGCGGCGGAGATGTGAATGTCGGATCCGAGGTCAGTGAAGACACCATCCTGAAACTGGAAAGAGACGCATTCGTGGATTTCTGCAAAGAAGAAAAAACCGTTGCCCGGATCGACCACATGCTCAAAACCGGCAAACCGCTCAGAAACTAGAAGGAGGAGAGACCCATGAAAGACGCATATATTGTACAATCGGTCCGGACCCCGGGCTGCAAGCAGAAACGTGGCCAGTTCAACCAGACCCGGCCCGAAGAGCTGATCACCTTTATCATGAAGCAGGCCGTGGAAAAAACCCCGAACCTGTCCCCGGAGCATTTTGATGACGTGATGCTGGGATGCGCGTTCCCGGAAGCGGAACAGGGGTTGAACCTGGGCCGGGTGGCCCTGAAAATGGCCGGATTTCCGGATCATGTGTCCGGTGCCACGGTGAACCGGTTCTGCGCCTCGGGCCTGGAAGCCATTGCCCTGGCCTCCATGCGGGTCCAGATGGGCTGGTCCGACATCACCATGGGCGCGGGCGTGGAATCCATGACCTATGTGCCCATGGGCGGCAACGTGCCCCGGCCCCATCCGGAATATTCCCGCACCAACCCCGAGATGTTCGTATCCATGGGCATCACTGCGGAAAACGTGGCAGACCGCTACAACATTTCCAGGGAAGACCAGGATGCCTTTGCCGCCGCATCCCAGTCCAAGGCGGCCCGGGCCAGGGAAAACGGCCTGTTCACGGAAATCGTTCCCACACCGGCCATCCAATACGTGAAACAGGCGGACGGCACCTACAAAAAAGAAACCTTTATCGTCGAACATGATGACGGCATCCGGGAATCCACACCAGAAGGACTGGGCAAACTGCGCACCGTGTTCAAGGCCAACGGCTCCGTCACGGCCGGCAACTCCTCCCAGACCACGGACGGGGCTGCCGCCACCATCATCGCCTCCAAAGAGAAATGCGAGGAACTCGGACTGACTCCGATCGCCCGGCTGGTGTCCTATACCACGGTCGGGTGCAAATCCGATGAAATGGGTGTGGGCCCCAGATACGCCATCCCCAGAGTCCTGGAACAGGCCGGCATGACCATTGACGACATCGACATCTATGAAATCAATGAAGCCTTTGCCTCCCAGGCCCTGTACTGCATCCGGGAACTGGGCCTGGAAAAGTACATGGACAAGATCAACATCCATGGCGGCGCCATCGCCTTGGGGCATCCCCTGGGATGCACCGGCGCCAAGCTCACGGCCACCTGCCTGGCCAACCTCAAAGAGGTCAAGGGCAAATACGGCATCGTGTCCATGTGCATCGGCGGCGGCATGGGCGCAGCCGCCATATTCGAGCGCCTCTGATCCCGCATTTTTTAACAACATAGCATACGCAGTTACCGGCCGGGGTTCTAAGGATTTTAGAACCCCGGCATTTTTTTGAAAGTTTGCATTCAAAGAGAAAAGTCATGCATATCAGGTATTTTACCCTATTGCATTTTTAATTTCCCTTTACTATACAGGGATACAGTGTTGTATCCCCATCGGTTTCAATCCCTGTAACCGAAAGAGCGGAGCTATTTTTTTCTCATGCCATTGTTCAACATTTCCGATCTCACCTGGGATGGACCCAGCAGAAAATAGCTCAAGTGATGGATATCAGCCAGGCCCGTGTCTCAGGAATTATCGGAAATGCAAATTTTTGTATTATCGATAATCTGATTGCCCAGGGACGTGACATGCCTTATATAGCAGGGCATTTGAACATGGACCTGGCCACGGCATGGGCGATAAAACTGACGGGCCTCAAAGATCAGGAAAAATTCAAGGCACTGGGATGGGGGCTTCGCACCTGGGACCAGTGGTATTTCAACGACTGCGACGACCGGTTCGGCACGGACTGGCCCGGCCGGATACCGGCCCAGCTGGTGGCCCACACCCTGTTTTATTTCACGGACCCCGGGGACCTGGTGATGGACCCCATGGCCGGCGGCGGGGTGGTGCCGGACGTGTGCCTGCTGTTTGAACGCAAATGCCAGGCCTTTGATCTGGCCCCCATCCCGGACCGGCCCGAGATCGAACCCTTTTACTGGACCGCTGACACCACCACCTGGCCCTGCACCCGGGAACCGGACCTGATCTTTTTCGATCCCCCCTATTTCACCAAAAAAAAGAAAGCCTACCAGGAAAAGGCAGATCCTGAAACCCCGCCCATCTCCTCACTATCCCGGCACCAATACATGCAGTTTTTTGCCCGGTTTTTTGAACTGGCCCATGAAAACACCCGTCCCGGCGCCATCCTGGCCTTTCTCAACGCGGACTGGCGCGATTTTGAATCCACCCCGGCAAAAAAAGAATCTCCGGATCACGCCATCACCCTGTTTGACTTTCACCGGCTCCTGTCAGAAACGGGATGGAAAATCACCCACCGCATTGAATGCCCTCTTTCGTCAGAACGCCTCAGCGGTACCCTGGTGCAAAAGATGCAGGACAAGCGGATCCTGGGCACCGTCAGCAGAACCCTTTTGATCGCAAAACACATATAAGGAGACAACATGCAGACAACCATTTCCAGCAAGTATGTTGACTCCTGAAGACATGATTTCAACTGATTCCAACACAGCCGTCGAACTTGACCGGCTGTATCTGTCCTTTGACGGGCAGCCGGTGTTGAAAGGCCTGCATTTAAGCATTTTTCCAGGGGACAAGGTGACCCTGACCGGTCCGTCCGGTTCCGGAAAATCCACTGTCCTCAGGTGCATACTGGGCCTGGTGATGCCGGATTCCGGAACCATCACGATCCTGGGAGAACCCGTCACCCGTCACAATATCTGGCAGAAAAGGCGGCACATCGCCTATGTGGCCCAGGAACCGGACCTGGGTACCGGCAGTGTCAAAGAAGTGATTGAAACCCCGTTCTCCTATCGGGCCAATGCCGGTCTGCGTGACAATCTTGCCCGGCTTCCTACCATCATGGAGCGGTTCAATTTACCCCAACCCTTGCTGGACAAGCAGATCACCCGGCTTTCCGGCGGGGAAAAACAGCGGATCGCTCTGGTCATCGCCATTTTACTGGACCGCCCCATTGTGCTGCTCGATGAAGCCTCTTCCGCTCTGGACACGAAAAACAAACAGGCAGTGGCTGATTACTTCAGACAGGCGCAAAACACCACCTTACTTTCTGTGGCGCATGATTTTGAGTGGCTGGGATTTGCCACCCGGGTCGTTGACATGAAAGAGATCCAGAAGACGTAAAGGAAAAACCGGATGAACCGAATTATTGATATCAGTTTATTGAATCTTGCCGGCGGGTATCTACTGCTGATTTTTCCTGTGGCCATCATGTTGTATCTGCGGGTGGGCATGCTCAAGGAAACAGCGGTGGCTGTAATGAGAATGACCGTACAGCTGTTGTTTGTCGGAATGTATCTGCAGGTGGTGTTTACACTGAACAACCCTTTTTTAAACCTGGCATGGGTGGCTGCAATGATCCTGGTAGCGGATTTGTCCATTCTCAAAGGCTGCCGCCTGAAGCTGAAGCCTTTTCTGCTGCCGATGTTCATCGCGCTGCTGGTCGGTACCGTGCTGCCCATGATATTTTTTGCCGGCATCATACTCAGGCTGCCCGGATGGTTTGAGGCCCAGTACGTCATCCCTCTGGCCGGAATGATTCTGGGCAACTGCCTGCGGGCGGATATTATCGGGCTCAACAATTTTTATCAATCCATCCACACAAATGAAAAAGCGTATCATCAGTCGCTGGCATACGGGGCATCATTAACAGAAGCGCTGAATCCTTTTTTCCGGGACGCGCTGCGATCCGCCCTTGCTCCGACCATCGCCTCCATGGCAACCATCGGCCTGGTGTCTTTACCCGGCATGATGACAGGCGTCATTCTTGCCGGAGCAGATCCCTTTACCGCCATCAAATATCAGATCGCCATCATGATCGCGATTTTTTCAGGAACAGCCATCACCGTGTTTCTGGCGATCCGGTTGACGGTGGCAAACAGTTTTAATGTTTTTGGCATTCTTCACCCGGATATTCTGCGGGATCAGTGATTTTTTTTTGATCCCAGAATACCAGCAATCCGGTCATCGGGTATCACCTTTGTTTTCCGGAAGCGGGTTCTGTGCGATGTATACGATCAGGCCCAGTGCCCGGAGAAGATCAAAGACCTTATCTGTCTGGGCCGTATTTTTTCCTCTTTCAACATCACTGATGAATTTGACACTGGTGCCGGTCAGATCGGCCAGAACTTTCTGGGTCATATCCTTGTTTTTCCGGGTATCTCTGATTGCCTTTCCCAGGTAACCAGGCAGCCTGACCCGGTATGGATAATTAATTTTATTCATGATTCTGGATCCTTTTTCATAATATGACTGTACGGTTATATTATGAAAAAATCAACTATTTTTAACCGAACGGTTATATTTTTGTAATCAGGCGTTTTTTAACCGAACAGTGAAAACCAGTCACCATACGACCAGCTGAAACGACAATCACTAAAGAAAACTTAGACCCTGGCACGAAACCAATCAGTCCAGATGAATCACCACGGAAAAACAGGAAAAAATTCCTTGAAAATTGACCTGAATCAATGCATCCGGCAACCGGTCCTGTTACAAGTGGATATATGACTGCATATAAACAACAGGATAGACACTTATGACAGGCAAAAAATCTCTTTTGGGTTCATTCTTATCCGTCAGACGATGGTTTCAGCTGATATTTCTGGGACTCACCCTTGCCATCGGCATTCAGTTCACATGGTTTGTTTTTCACCTGGAACAAGGGGTTGTTCCGAATTTCAACCGCCCCCCGGGGGTGGAAGCGTTTCTGCCCATCAGTGCCCTGGTCAGCCTGAAGCACACCCTGTCCACCTGGACCATCAATGATATTCATCCATCCGGGCTGGTGATCTTTCTGATCGTCTGCGCCACGGCCCTGGTGGTCAAAAAAGGGTTCTGCAGCTGGGTCTGCCCCTTCGGTCTGTTTTCCGAGATCCTGGCCAAAGTGCACTTCCGGCTGTTTCACCGGCCCCTGACATTGCCCAAATGGATCGACACTTCTTTGCGAAGCCTGAAATACCTTTTGGCCGGATTTTTCATTTATTATATTTTCTATAAAATGCCGCTGCCGGCCATCGAGCAGTTCATCCACAGCCCGTACAATCGGTTTGCCGATATCCAGATGCTGGCTTTTTTCACGGACATCTCTCCTTTGGCTTTCAAGGTGATGGTCGGCCTGATGGTGCTGTCTTTTGTGATCCCCTATTTCTGGTGCCGGTATTTGTGTCCTTACGGCGCGGTGCTGAGTGTTCTCGGATTTCTGAGCATCGGAAGCATTCAAAGAGATCCAACCCTTTGCACGCAATGCGGAAAATGTGAAAACCACTGCCCGGGGTTGATTCAGATCCGGCAGAAACAGCAGATCCGGTCTCCTGAATGCTCTGCCTGCCTGTCCTGTGTTGCGGTGTGTCCGGAAAAAAACGCCATCCGGTTTTCGCTGCCCCCGGTCCGGTCATCCTTCCGGCATGCCCTGCCCGGCATTGTCATCGCCGTCCTGTTTGTGACCGGCATTGCCGCGGCCCGGCTGTCAGGCAACTGGCATAACAGTATTCCCAAGCAAGCCTACCTGGCCCATGTGACCCGGCCTCCATCCGTTCAGACAGGCGGACATCCGGAAATCGATGTTGAAAAAATGAAGAAAATGATTCAAGCTATGAAAGCACGGCGCGCTCAAACCGCGCCTTTCATAGAGATGAAAGGAGAGTGACATGACCATCCCCGGTAATCTTTTGACCACAGCCATGGCCGTGATGCCCCACACGGATGTGGACCCGGCCCTGGACGCGGCCCTGACCCTGGATATTCCGTTCTGGCCCCAGCTGCCCAATTATTCCTATTACGAAGATATGTATGTCCAGGCAGGCGAGCATTTTCCCGGCATCATTCTGAATCTGGAAAAAAAGACCCTGCGGTTTTCCATGGACCGGTTTATGGAAGAATTTGAGGAAACCATGGCCCATTTTGACGACCCGGAATATTTTGATGTCAGCAAAACCTATTCCGCCGTGTACCACCGGTTTCTGGACCTGGACCTGTCGGACCGTCCGGCCATCCGGGGGCAGCTGGAAGGCCCGGTGAGCTTCGGATTCAATATCCTGGACCAGGATGAGCGGCCCATTCTGTTTGACGACACGGTGCGGCCGTTCATGTTCGAGTTCATGGCAAAGCGCATCAATGTGCAGCTGGCAAAACTCAAACAGAAGAACCCCAACGCGTTCATGTTCATTGACGAGCCGGGCATGCAGTTCGTGTTTTCCGCCATGTCCGGATATGGGGAACAAAAGGCCAAACAGGATCTGGATCTGTTTTTCTCCTCCATTGACCGGCCCCGGGGCATTCATCTGTGCGGCAACCCGGACTGGGATTTTCTTCTGGGCCTGGACATGGATATTCTGTCTCTGGACATCTATACCAATGCGGATATCTTCGGTGCCAGCACACGATCGGTGAAACGGTTTCTGGACAAAGGGGGCATCCTTGTGTGGGGAATCGTACCCACGGGCATGGAGACCTTTGAAACGGAAAACCTGGATCTGCTGGCTTTCCGGCTCAAAACCGTGTGGAACGCCCTGGACAAAAAAGGGATACCGCTGGATCAAATCCTGGCACAGAGCCTGATCTCCCCGGCCACCTGCTGTCTGGTAAACAAAGATCGGGAAAAAACCGTTGAAAAAGCGTTTCAACTGACCCGGTCCATGTCTGAAACCCTTCGGGAAGAATACAAACTGACCTAAAACAGCAGGCACATGCATGTCACTTCAGGGACTGCCGGTCCTGCGGTCACACTTGCCACCGCGTTTTCAACACCGGGGTCGGATCGATCAGATGACGGTTCAGCCATTCTCTGGATGGTTTTCCGTCTCGGGCCAGAGACAGAATTTCAGAAAAATGAAACACCGGGATCCGATTTTCAGGTGCACACCGAATCTCGAGATTCAGATGACACATGGCACACGCCGTAACAATACATTCCGCGCCGGATCGAATCGCCGCTTTCATGATGCGGTTCACCAGACTGGAAGCGATCAAAGGCCGGCTGACTGACAAAAACGTAGCGCAACAGGTATTGGAAAAGCCCCATTGAACCGGATCACCGCCCAGAGCGGTCATGGTTTTTTCAATCAAGCCGTAATGATTCGGCATTTTGTTCAATCGGGGAGGTCTTGCCAGCATACACCCGTAGTAGGGTGCAATTTTCAATCCCTTCAACCGGCCGGGCAGGTTTTTGAACAGACCGGAACGGCTCATGTCCGCCAGCAGTTCAAAAAAATGAAGCAGCTGAAGATGTGAATGAAACGGTTGACCGAAATGCTGTTCGACTTTGTTCCTTTTTGCCTGATTCGTATTCAGGGTCCATTTTGCATCACCCAGCCGGAGATAACATCCCGGACAGGCGATCAACAGCGGCTTGTCAGCCGGGGCCAGAAACAGGTTGCGGGAGGCCAGGGCCAGGGCCAGGCCGGAGTCGATGCTGTGGGTTGAGGATGATCCGCAGCAGTTCCAGTCCGGGATTTCAGTCAGTCTGATATCAAACTGTTCCAGAAAATGTTTCAAGGATGCATTGTTCTCCTTGGCGGTCGTGGCCAGGGAACAACCCGGAAAGTAGTTCAATTCTTTGTGTGAAAACGTCATGATAAATCTTCCGCTAATTTGAACAACGCCTGAATCTGTTGTTTATTCTTCACTTTTGACGGCATGAGATCCAGCTTTCGTCGGGAAAGCATTCTCAGGCCCAGATCCATATCCGAAAAAAAATCCTTTTCAGACAGTTTATACCGCATCATGATTTCCAGTTTATGGGTCCGGCCATATCGGGAAATGGAATCGATCACCTTTTGATGAAACGACAGAACGGCGGGTTCCGCAATTTTCACCTTTTCCTGAATAGCCATGCGGCGAAGCGTATCCATCATCGCTGCCATATCCACTGCATTGGGACATTCCATGGAACAGGTGTTGCAGCCCACGCATAACCAGATGGCGGAACTGGTCAACACTTTTTCTTTCAATCCCATTTGAACCATGCGGATGATAACATTGGGAAGAATATCCATATCCTTTGCAAATGGACACCCGCCGCTGCAGCAAAGGCAGTGCCAGCAGCGGCTCAAATCCGACCGGCTCTTTTCCTCGACAGCGTGTAAAAAATTGTTTGACTCCGAGGTCAGTGTAATGGCATCCATATCAGGGCCTTTGCATTTTCTGGTTGTCTGTTTTTAATGTCAACATATCAGGAGTATATACTAGGGCCTTGGCCATTTCCTTGATATATGTCAATCAGGATTAAATTAATAAAACTTGACATGGATCAATTCAGAAGTGCATGAATTTGTGTTATGCATAGCATGCAGGGAAAAATTGTTTCATATTGTATCAGAAAACCATTTTGCATGGAACCTGAAAGACCCTTTTTGAAACAAGTGGACAAACCGCCTGACAAAGAGGTGTGTGATGCACGCAACCCGGATACTGACCAAAGAACATGTGCTGATCAAACAGGTGCTGGACCTGCTGGATGAATCCCGGCAGGCACTGGAAACAGGCATTCCGGTACCAATGATCTTCTTTGAAA
Organism: Desulfotignum sp.; assembly: GCA_011389555.1. Classification (GTDB taxonomy): domain Bacteria; phylum Desulfobacterota; class Desulfobacteria; order Desulfobacterales; family Desulfobacteraceae; genus Desulfotignum. Next base: position 19,203 of record JAABUD010000260.1, read on the forward strand.
AAGCCGGGATCTTCTGTTCCGAGTTTGCCGACCGGTTTCATCATTTCAAGGAGGAGTTTTTATTGTTCGGCCTGCTGTCCTACAAAAAACAGGGGGAACTGGACACAGCCATGGGGGCTCTCCGGTACCAGCACGACCGGTGCAGACAGTGCATGGCCCAGATCACACGCGCCCTGGAACGGTACGAAAAAAATGATGAAATGGCCGTCACCCTGGTGCTGGAGCATCTTAGCGTGTATGTATCCCTGCTGCACCGCCATATCCACACGGAGGACCACCTCTTTTTTCCCATGGCGGAAAAATCTCTTTCCACAGAAGAAAACGACAGCCTCACAGGCCAGTTTGCGGAACAGGCCCGCCGGTTCGACAAATCCGGCAGATTTCTTGAAAAACACCAGGCCCTGGCAGATGAACTCTCCGACATAACGGGCAGCTGGTGAAGAAGGGAATCATGGCCGCCAGAACCAACTGCTGGGAATATATGCGGTGCGGCCGGGAACCTGACGGCCGGCATGCAAAGGCGCTGGGGGTCTGCCCGGCAGCCAAAGACATCTCCCATGACGGCACCAACAGCGGCACCTGCGGGGGCCGGTTCTGCTGGGCTGTGGCCGGGACCCTGTGCCACGGGCAGGTCCAGGGGACATTTGCCGAAAAACAGACCTCCTGTCTGGCATGCGATTTTTACAAACTGGTGCGGGCCCAGGAGGGCAGCGCCAACATCCGCACCAAGTTTTTGCGGTTTATCCACCCGTTTTCCGCATCCCCGATTCTCAACAACCTGGAAATGGTCCAGATTTCCAGGGGCACCCGGTTCATCACCCAGGGCGTAACGACCCGGACCGCCTACATCATCCAGCAGGGATCCTGCCTGGAACTTGTGGAAACCCGGACAGGCCTGCACCCGGTGGGCCACCGCAGCGAAGGAGACATCGTGGGGATGATGTCTCTGGTCACAGGCGAGCCCATGGGGTTTCATGTGGAAGCGGAAACCGACATGGATGCCTGGGCTGTCAGAAAAAGCGATTTTCAACGCATCCCGGAACAGGACCCGGACCTGTACACCTTTTTGACGGAACTGGTGGCGGACCGGTTCGACCGCAACGGCCCCATAGCGGAGCGGCGCATCGGCATGTACCTGATATTCGATATCATCGGCCGGGGCGGATACAGCATTGTGTACAAGGCCATTCACCTGGAGCTGGAAAAGCGGGTGGCCGTCAAAATGCTGCGGCATCACCTGTCCATGAACAAGGAATTTCAGGACAGCTTCAAAAACGAGGCCAATCTGATTAAAGGCCTGGACCATCCCCACATCATCCAGGTATTTGACATCACCGCAAAATATAAAACCGTGTTCATTGCCTGTGAATACCTGACCGGCCGGTCCCTGGAGCAGCTGATCGCAGACAAGAAAAAAATCCGGCCGGATCATGCAGCAGCCTATCTGGACCAGATGCTGTCCGCCATGGCCTATGCCGGGGATAAAGGACTGGTGCACCGGGACATCAACCCGGCCAATGTGATGGTTTCCGACAATCATCAGGTCAAACTCATCGACTTCGGCCTGGCCTGCCCTGCGGGAACTGATGACCTGCTGATGGGAGGCAATTTCAATTACCTGGCCCCGGAACTGTTTGACGGCGAACCTGCTGATTTCCGCAGCGATATGTTTTCCTTGGGTGTTACCGCCTTTCACATGGTTACCGGGCACCTTCCCTATGACACAACCGATCCGGCCCGGATCATGAAACAGATCCGCACAGCCCCCTTGCCGGATCCTATAAAACTGGTGAAAAACCTGCCCCGGCACCTGGGCGAATTCATCCTGAAAGCCTGTGAAAAAAATGGACCAGGATATCTGCGCCATGGCGGAAAAAGACCCGTACCTGAACGGCATGGGCACCACCCTGACCTGTGCGGTACTCTGGGATCACACTGTTTTCTGGGTCCATTCCGGGGACAGCCGCCTGTACCATCTGC
>JAABUD010000261.1 GCA_011389555.1 Desulfotignum sp.
TGAGACATGATCTCCCCCGTGCGTTGAGGATTGAATGAATGACCGTTCCCAATATCAGTTTCCGTTTCAAAAGACCAAAATCAGACCCGCCACCCAGCTTGAGTCTTCGGGGCTGCCACCTTTGTTCTGCTTTGTCTGTACAACCGGCCATCCGGACGTATTCATCAACTGGATGACATCAATACCAAATCCGGACATGGACGGCCTTGCCTCATCCATATGGCGGCACGAAAGCTTGTCTGCCACGACACAGCACGTGTTGTTTTCTTCACAGAATAATGGTTTGCATGATCCGCCGGCAAAGGCTTTCGACTGGGTGAATCCAGATTCAATGGCCTTTTTTTCGACTCCGGAAACAACTTGATGGAGCAGCCTCATGACTTCTTTGCGCTCATCGGAAAACATGACAGATGTCGGCAGTTCAATTTTTACTGTGATGGAATACCGGCTTTTTTCCTGCCATTTTCTGAACTGCTCAGGTCCCTCCACATGGGGTGGGCAACTTGCAGCAAGGCCGAAGTTCGGGCAGGTGTACCCCCCATTGCACAAGGCCGCCAGATTATCGTCTGTCCGGATATCGCCGGAAGAAATGACAGCGGAATCTGTCGCCCCAAAACGTATGGCTGCCTGTTGTAAATGTGCCAGGCTTGCTTTTAATTCATTCGGCTCTTTGTCAGGAATCATGAATCACCATTACTTCTATCAGGATCCAGAGTCCGCTTGATTTCGACTGGTATTTCCAATGATTCCTTTAAGATTTTTACGTTTTTTGAAATCGGTTTGTCCAATTTTCCAACCGCAACCCCTCAACTCTTACAAATTCGCTATAGATCAAATATATAGCACCGATATATATTTAGCAAGAGTATGTAGCATTGGTTTCTGAAAACAGATCACTCCCAAAAATTTTACAGCCCTTGCATCTTGTGAATTCGATTGGTTTCGTGTTACAAAGGTGTCATGGTAATTCCTTCAATGCGCACTCCTTATAGTGAGGTATTTGCAACAATGTCATTGTCCAAACCATCTGCCCAGCAGCGCATATCGACTTTCGATGAGTTTGTGCGATCAGCTGATTATTCTTTACTGGATACCTTGAATGCCGATCCTGATGCCACCGGAGATGGTGATGATCATCGTGCCCGTCAGGTTTTTTCCGGTCACTTCGTACCGGTGACTCCCACGCCGCTTCCAGAACCAGAATATGTCACCCACAGCAGCACTTTTTTTAATGAGCTTGGATTGAGCGACGCGTTGGTAAATGATGCAAAATTCTGCCGGATATTTTCTGGTGATCTCTCACCAGCGCACGAGCCTATGCGTAAGATTGGCTGGGCAACTGGCTATGCCCTGTCAATTTATGGCACCGAATATACCCACCAGTGTCCATTTGGTACGGGCAATGGGTATGGCGATGGTCGGGCGATCTCCGTATTTGAAGGGGTATTCAATGGACAGCGCTGGGAAATGCAGCTAAAAGGTGGCGGGACAACGCCTTACTGCCGTGGTGCCGACGGGCGCGCAGTCCTTCGTTCAAGTGTGCGTGAGTTTCTCGCACAAGAGTATATGCACGCCCTGGGGGTTCCCACAACGCGATCTCTCACCCTGTATGTATCTAAATCCGAGCGCGTTACCCGGCCCTGGTACTCCAAAGACTCTCATTCCACGGATCCTGATATTATGGTGGATAATCCTGCGGCCATTTCAACTCGCGTTGCACCCTCTTTTTTGCGCGTGGGTCAGTTAGAGTTATTTGCCCGCCGGGTTCGCGGCAATGCGCATCCAAGAGCCCTGGATGAGTTGCGCATGATTGTGTCGCATGTCATTGACCGGGAATACCCAAACGATATTGATCAGGACCTTGTTTTTGCGGATCAAGTGGTTGAGCTGGCCAGGCTTTTCCGCCAGCGGCTTACGTCACTGGTGGCCAATTGGCTGCGTATCGGGTACTGCCAGGGTAATTATAACAGTGACAACTGTGCCGCTGGCGGCTTTACCCTCGACTATGGACCATTTGGATTCTGTGAAATGTTCGACCCCGGGTTTCAACCATGGACTGGCGGTGGCGAACACTTTTCCTTTTTCAATCAGCCGACCGCAGCAGAAGCGAATTTCCACATGTTCTGGACGGCAGTGAGACCGCTGCTTGCAAAAGATACTGACGCTTTGGAACCATTGGATCAAATACGTCATGGCTTTGCAGAGGCAATGCAAAAACAGATCCAGAAAATGTGGGCGGCCAAGCTTGGCTTGACGGACGATCACCCGAAGCTGGTGCAGGGATTACTGCAGTTACTGACCCAATCAGAGGTGGATTACACCATTTTCTTCCGTGAATTGTCCCATGTACCAGACAATGTTTCCGCCTTGAAAAAGAGCTTCTACAGCAAGACCTCACAACAACTCGATGAACAATGGCAATCCTGGCTGAAAAACTGGCACGACCTCGTTATCAAAGGCGGCCATTTGGCTGAGATATCGGCAAAGATGAAACAGATGAACCCCAAATATGCATGGCGGGAGTGGTTGATTGTCCCCGCCTACCAGCAAGCCATGCAGGGTGACTACACATTGGCAAGAGAGTTGCAGGAAGTGCTGAGCTCTCCATATGATGAGCAGTCACAAAGCGTGGAAGATAAATATTATCGTCTGAAACCTGAGGCGGTTTTTAACGTTGGTGGCGTTTCGCACTATAGCTGTTCATCTTGATTTTGAAAATATACTGACACTTGGTAACCAGGTTTTCCCGGCTCAACACTTCGCCGGGATCCGCCTGAGCCTCGACGGCTTCCGCCTCTTTGAGCAGTTCCGAGTCCTCGTAACGACGGCCGACCTGCTTGAGCTTTTCAGCGGATTGTTTGAGTGCCGTCACGGCTTCCGGCTGTCTGCCCTCGTCGGACAGTTCAGCAGTCTTTGCCTGCGCCATTTTCGTCCCGTTCATGGATCCGGACTGATCCAGAATCAGGGACAACAGGGCAGTTCAGCCATTTCCTTCCATGATACCACCCGGATGATGCCCGGATGATCCACCGGCCGAACGTTCCATGGACGGTCGTACAGCAGGACCGGTACATCCATCTGTTCTGCCAGGAACAGGGCCGTGTCCAGGGAATCCTCCACGGCCAGATCATACTGGCAGGCCATCAGCTGCTTCCTGGAGATCATCCCGGGGTGATCATCCCCCGTCCGGTTGTATTTGTCCACCATGATAAATTCCGTATAGGCGATGTTCTGCCGGTCCAGCCAGGCCAGTGAGACCTCCAGGGTCGAAGGGGGCCGGCCCGTGACAATGTCCACCCGGTGACCGGCATCGATCCAGCGGGCCAGCATCTTTCCGGCCCCGGGCACCGGGTCAAAGCCCATCAACATGTCGGGCTGGTGAATCCGGTCGAAGAAATGCCGGTATTCCCTGTCCGTCAGTTGGAACGAAACCTTCAGGTCAAAGGAGGTCAGGTCCTCGAACCGGACCTGCCTGCCGAACTCCTGTTCGATAACCGCACTGTACGTATCCGTTGTTCTGGAGATCACATCATCCAGATCCACGTAAATTCGTTTCATTGTCAAACCATATCATATTCCCTGGAAATTGGAAACTTTCGGAGCGGAGCCCCCGGGGGCGGCACTCTACCTGAAATCCGAATATTTTACCTTGCCATCTGACACACTTCCTGTTTCAATACCCGCCATGAAAATTATCCAGGCCCGAACAGACCATGTGTATATTGAACAGTTCCAGGCCCTGCCCGGCCAGGCCTGGACACTTCTGGGAACCAACCGGTCCGGAATCGACGATTTTTTTGATCTGGTTTCCTGCAGGCACCTCAAAGGCAGGGCGGCGGAACGGTCACTGCCGGATCAGCCGGGCGTGGTGTCCTTCAAGGATCAGCAGGCCGTGTATGAGTCTGAGCTGAAAAAAGATCAGACCGATTTTATGGACCGTCTGGATCCCGGCACGCCGGCCGGCGATTTTCTGAAACATATCGAGGCGCATGCCGATCTGATTCAGGCACTGGGAATGACAGACAGCCTGGACAAAGGCTATCGACAGCTTTCCACGGGCCAGACCCGGAAACTGCTGCTGCTGGCCCCCATCACAAGGGGGGTAACCTGCCTGGTGATTCAGGCACCCTTCGACGGCCTGGATCCGGACAGCTGCAAAGAGCTGGACAGGGCCATGTTTCACTTGTTTTCCAAAGGGATTCAGATCCTGATGTTTGTCTACAATCCCACAGATATTCCATCCTGGACCACCCATCTGGGCATCGTGGCCGACGGCGGCCTTGTGTTTCAAGGGCCCGCAGACCAGGTGCCGGCATCCTGTCTGGCCCAGACATCCCGGCCGGATTTTCAGGTGACGGCCCGGGACTTTTCTCCATCAGACCCTGCCCCGCCCGGCGTTTTTGAAAAAAAAGCACTGGTGCGGCTACACCGCTGCACGGCCGGATATGGGGGCCGGGCCGTGTTCACGGACCTGAGCCTGGTGGTGGGCCGGGGGGATCACACCCTGGTCACCGGCCCCAACGGCAGCGGCAAATCCACGCTGCTTCAGGTGATCACCGGAGACCATCCGGCCTGCTACACTTGTGATCTGACCCTTTTTGACATTCGCCGGGGCTCCGGAGAATCCATCTGGGACATCAAGCAGCACATGGGCATTGTCAGCCCGGACCTTCACCGGAACTTCCGGGTGCCGGGCAGTGTGCTGGCCTGTATTCTCTCGGGTCTGTTCGATTCCATCGGCCTGTACAACCCCGTGACCGACACCCGGAAAAAACAGGCTTTGGCCTGGCTGTCCCGGCTGGACATGGCATCTGCCGCCGGGGTCCCTTTCCGGGACCTGAGCTATGCGGACCAGCGCCTGGTGCTCATTGCCCGGGCCTTGATCAAAGGGCCCAAGCTGCTGATTCTGGACGAGCCCACCCAGGGTCTGGACAAGCCCAACCGGGATGCGGTCCTGGATTTTCTGGCCGATGTGGCCAAAGACAACCTGAGCACCATTCTCTATGTGAGTCACCGAAAAGATGAGTGCCGGCATTTCTTTGTACAGCATATCCGGATGGTGGCACCGGGCGTGTGATCTGTCCCCGGTTTCTGCGGGTTTTTCGTTTTACTGCATATCCACAATGATTTTGTTGCGGCCGGCATTTTTGGCTTCATACATGGCGTTGTCGGCCCGGGTGAGAAGGGCATCCCGGTTCATGTCCGGCTCCGGGATGCAGGACGTGAGCCCCTGACTGATGGTGGTCTGAATGGTGTCTCCATTGTATTCCAGCACGGCACCCTCAATTTTTTTCCCCAACCGCTGTGCCAGTTCACGGGTGTGTTCGGCATCCCTGTCCGCCAGGAGAACGACAAATTCCTCGCCACCATACCGGGCCACCACATCGGTCTCCCGCTTGAACACCTCCTGAAGGTAACGGCTGATCAGTTTCAGATATTCATCCCCGGCCTGGTGCCCGTAAGTGTCATTGACTTTCTTGAAATGATCGATATCACAGATCAACAGGGTCAGCGGGGTCTTTCTCCGGCAGGACAGCCCCCATTCCAGCTCGAACAGCTCATCAAAAAACCGGCGGTTGTAAAGCCCGGTCAATACATCGGTCCGGCTGGCGATTTCCAGGTCCCGGGTTTTTTCTTCCAGCAGGTGCTCGTTTTCCAGCGCGGTCCAGTATTCATTGTTGCCCCGCAGGGAAATCAGGACCAGGTAAATGGAATACAGCACCATGGCGATTCCCAGAGACGGCACATCCCCCTGGATGAACACCGCGGCAATTCCGGGTACCAGCATCAGAAAATTATAGGCAACCGCCAGATACAGCACCGGCATGAACGACACCACCCCGCCGGCACAAAACCCCACCGTGCAGATGATCATCAGCGACTGAAAGGCCCGCTCGTCACTTTGAAACAGAAAATACGAGGCCCCCAGACCCCATGCCAGGGCCGTCAGCAGGATACTGACAATGAAGATGGCCTTGTGAAGCGACGTATGCCGGTCCGGCGCTTTTTTTGTGACATAGACATGACTCAGACGAAACAGGCAGATACACGTGAAAATACCCAGAAACGTCAGGCTGACATCCAGGTGCCGACGGATGTAGCCGTCCGTGAAAAACAGAACGGGCGGCACCAGTATATAGAAAAACACACCCGACGTAGTCCTTTTCTGCAGATCCTTGATCACTCTTTTGCTCAACTGCTGCCGTTGAAACGCCATTTTTTTACGATCTCTCCCGAAGGTGTGTCCGGCCGGCATCTCCCCCTGACTGCTGACTGCCCGGCCTGTTTGCTGCCCTATATACCAGAGTGCGCCGGGAAATCAAATATTTTTTTATGATACACAAAATAACGCTTTTCAATTTGAAACAAATCCTGTAAAAGGATTTGTTTTTATCGGTAAAGGGTTTACCATAGGTTTATTTATGGTGGCTGAACAATAACCCAAACTTGAAGGTTTTATGCATTTACAATGTAAAATTACACGGGTCTTCAAAGAATTATATATTCAAAAGACAACCCGGGACAGGGTGCCGGTTCCACAGTCACGGGAATGGCTGCAGATGCCGGGGGGGTAAACCACTTCTTGTTTTTGGCTTTGAAACGTTTTGTTTCCTTCACATGTGTGACCCTCCCTCCTTTGCATCCAGCTTCTTTTCCCATCCATCCCGGTTGTAACAAGACCCGTTGAATTGAACGACAAGGGTACGGCTCTGCGTGCCCCGGATCAGACCCTTTTTTTTGAATGAATTACGGGCAGTCCCTGCGTCAAGCAGTATGCCCCGGATGCGGATTACCCTTTTTGGAGACAATACCCATGCTCAACAAAAACCCAAAACTCACCGGTGATGTCCAGGACAACGCTTTTTTTGCCCTGGGAAGACAGGTTACCATTGAATACTATGAATGCGGTGCCACGGCGTTTCTGGATGCGGACCGCGTCGAAAACGCCCTGCTCAAAGCGGCAAAAGACAGCGGGGCCACCATCATCAGCTCCTCGTTCCATCCATTCACCCCCCAGGGGGTCAGCGGGGTGGTGGTGATCGCTGAATCCCATTTCACCATTCACGCCTGGCCGGAACATGACTATGCGGCCGTGGACATCTTCACCTGTGGTGACAATATCAACCTGGAGGCGGCCATCGACTCCATGAAAACGTCGTTTGAATCTGAAAATGTGGTGATCTCTTCCGACCAGAACCGGGGGATTATCGCCAGGCCTGTGGAACAGCAGAATATCGGACAGGCCCTGAAACATTCAAACACCCATCCCATTTCCTGGAAAAAGGAATATGAACACAAAAACCCCTGGGGGGTTCTGTCTTCCATCGATATCTATGACAGTGATCCCGGCATTATCCGGAACGCGGAAAAAATAAAACAGTTCGTGCATGAACTGTGTGACAAAATCGACATGAAACGGTTCGGCGACTGCCAGGTGGTCCATTTTGGCGAAGATGAGCGGGTGGAGGGATTCAGCATGACCCAGCTGATTGAAACTTCCCTGATTTCCGGTCATTTCGCCAATGCCGACAATACGGTGTACCTGGATGTCTTCAGCTGTAAATACTACGACCCCCGGGAGGTGGCGGAATTTGCCATGTCCTTTTTCAAGGGCGGGCATTATAAAATGCAGATCGCTCTGCGCCAGTAATCCATACACCCCGCCTCCCCGGTGTGTGCAACAAGGAGTTGACAAATGAAACACAGCAGGCATGTCAAAGACGGCTGGTTTTTTGAAACCTGCCCCATGTGGCCCGGCATGGCCCTGGCCCTTGAAATCGAAAACACCCTGTATGATGAAAAAAGCCCGTTCCAGCATATCCAGGTGTTTGAGACCCGGCATCACGGAAAAATGCTGGCCCTGGACGGCATCATTCAATTGACTCAATTCGACGAATTCAGCTACCAGGAGATGCTGGCACATATTCCGCTGTTCGCCCATCCACAGCCGGAAACCGTCCTGGTGATCGGCGGCGGGGACGGCGGCATTCTGCGGGAGGTGGGCCGGCATACCTGTGTCAAAACCATGGATTTCTGTGAAATCGATGAGAGGGTGATCACGGTGTCCAAACAGTTTCTGCCGGATCTGGCCTGCGGATTTGACGATCCCCGGGTCCATGTTTTCATCGGGGACGGGGCCGCGTTTGTCCGGGAAAAAACCGGCCGGTATGACGTGATCATCGTTGATTCTTCCGACCCCGTGGGCCCCGGAGAGGTGCTGTTCAAAAAACCGTTTTACGAGAGCCTGAAACATGCGCTCAAACCCGGCGGCATTATCGCCACCCAGGGGGAATCCATCTTTCTGCACAAGGACTGTGTCGTCAACCTGGCAAAAATCACCCGGGACCTGTTCACCCGGCAGGCCTATGCCTGCATCATGGTGCCCACGTATCCCGGCGGAAACATCGGCATCTGCCTGGGATCACTGGGACCGGAACTGACACGGCCGGCCAGGGAAATGCCGGCCGACCTCCAGAAACAGTTGAGATATTACACCCCCGGGGTCCATGAAGCCGCTTTTGTCCTGCCCCGGTTTGCCCGGGTCATGCTGGAGACCCTGTAGAAGACGGATCCTTGTTTTCACGGGTGAACCTGCCGCACCCGCCCACCAGATAGCGGTCTGCCAGGTCTTTGAACGCCGATACCTGCTGATCCTGCCAGGTATCATCATATCCTGAGACTCCGGCCATCAGGCGTGCCACTTCCGGGGCCATGGCCACGGCGGCCCGGGCATCCAGCACCAGGGCCCGGCTGCGGCGGGCCAGAAAATCCTCCACGGTCCGGGCCATCTCTTTTTGCACGGCCCAGATCACCTCGGCCTTGAGGTAGGGCAGATCCGGATGCAGTTTTTCCCCCAGGCCGGGATCTTTGCGGATCCTCTTTTTGAGATGGATGGCATCCGATCCGTAATAATGAAGGGGGTCGGTTTTGTCAAAATGCTTGAGCCACCCATGGATCCGCAGTTTTTTGGTCACACAGTCCCGCTCGTCCAGACCGGCCACCAGCAGGGCCTGGTTCACGGTGTCTTCGGCCATTTTCCGGTAGGTGGTCCATTTGCCGCCCGTGATGGTCACCAGACCGGATTCGGAAACCACCAGGTAATGATCCCGGGAGATGGCCGCCGTGTTGTGCTCCTTACCGGTTTTCACCAACGGCCGCAGGCCGGCAAACACACTTTTGATATCTTCGGGCGTGGGGTCTTTGGACAGATAGAGGGCCGCGTGCTCCAGAATAAAGGCGATCTCCTCCTCTATGGGGCAGGGCTCCAGCGTGATTCTGGATATCGGTGTATCCGTGGTTCCCACCACGGCCCGGTCATGCCAGGGCACCACGAACAACACCCGGCCGTCCGCTGTCTGGGGCACCATGATGGCGGATTCTCCGGGTAAAAATTCTTTGTCCAGCACGAGATGTACCCCCTGGCTGGCGGCAATGACCGGTTTTGTTTCCGGGTTTTCCATCTGAAGGATCTGATCCGTGAACACCCCCGTGGCGTTCACCACCACCCGGGCATGAATTTCATGGGTTTGACCGGTTTCCATGTCCGTGGCAAACACCCCGTCGATCATCTCGCCGGCCCGTGAAAAACCGGTGACTTTCATGTAGTTGACGGGGGTGCCGCCGCAGTCTGTCATGGTCTGGGCCAGGTTCACGGCCAGCCGGGCATCATCGAACTGGCCGTCATAATATACCACCCCGCCCCGCAGTTTTGCCGGTTCCAGGGTGGGAATCCGCTTCAGCGTTTCCTGTTTGGACAGGTGCCGGGAGGGACCTAAGCCCAGTTTGCCGGCCAGCATGTCATACACCTTCATGCCGGCCCCGTAGAACGGGCCGTCCCACCACTCATAGCTGGGAACGATAAACGCCTGGTTGGTCACCAGGTGCGGGGCGTTGCGGATGAGAAGACCCCGTTCATGAAGGGCTTCGAGCACCAGGGAGATGTTGCCCTGGCGCAGATATCTTACCCCGCCGTGCACCAGTTTGGTGGAGCGGCTGGAGGTGCCTTTGGCAAAATCATGCTGCTCCAGCAGCAGGGTCCTGTATCCCCGGGACGCGGCATCCACCCCCACCCCCAGGCCCGTGGCCCCGCCGCCGATGACAATCATGTCCCAGTATCCCTCAACGGTTTCCAGCTCCCTGATGGCCTGATCACGGTTCATATACGTCTCCTGAATATACCGATATTGAACGGTTCCACGCTCCCGCCGGCGTCACGGGCCGGTCGGATTTCCGGCACCCGTCCGGCGGAAGCGGCTTTTTACGATCTGTTTTGTTTACATTGCAACCTGTCCGGATATTATGACGAAAAAAGATTTGATACAAGTTTTCGTTTCCCTCCCCAAGCGCACGCGACGATAGCAAATCTTCAGACCCGGTACTTCACCTTGACCCGGTAAAATAAATCCCTATAATTAACAGGATACAAAAACTGTAACTCCCGCGGCCGTCCCGGAAAGGAGTCATGCAATGACACAGACCGTCCAGCATGACAAGGATGCAAAACAATTTTTCATACAAAAAGATTTTTTCAGTGCAGACCTGGATGAATATGGCCCGCTTCCGGCCCGGTAACGGGGTGACAGTTCCGGCGGCCCTTTTCCTGGCTGCTGTCCTGATGCTCCAGGGGTGCGGCGTGGCAACACCTGATTCCCGTTCCCTGGAGATCCTGCCGGAGTCAGTACACACGGCATCCCCTGAAGCACTGAATTTTTCTCTGGCCTCTCCATGGTGGGAACAGTTCGACAACCAGGAACTGAACCAGCTGGTCACCCGGGCATTGACACACAATTTTTCCATCAGAGAGGCCCGGGCCCGGCTGGATCAGGCCGCCAGCCGGGCGGACGCTAAAAAAGCGGATGCCTTACCCCTCATCACCCTGGAAACCAGTTACAACCGCACCCTGACCGACCCGGACGACACCTCCTTCAACACCTTTTCTTTAGGGCCGGCTGCGTCCTATGAAGTGGATCTGTGGGGCCGCATCAATGCCGGGGTGACCTCTTCCTCACTGGCGGCCCGGGCCTTTGCATCGGATCTTGAAACCGCTGCCATGACCATTGCCGCAGAGGTGGCCCGCACCTGGGTGGATCTGATCACGGCCAGAGAACAGCTGGCCCGGGTGAAAAAGCAGCTGGAGGTCCACACCACGGTCCGCGATCTTCTGGAACTGCGGTTTGAAAAATCCATGTCTTCGGCCCTGGATGTTCTCCAGCAAAGAGAAGTTGTGGCCCAGACCCAGGCCAAAATCCCGCCCCTGAAAAACCGGATACAGCAGTTGGAAGCATCGGTGCATCTTTTGCTGGGACAGACTTCGGGAACCGGCCTCACCATCACGGGTGATCTGCCTGACACATTACCGGAACTGCCCCACGACGGGCTGCCGGCCAATCTGCTGGGGCTGCGCCCGGATGTCCGGGCCCAGGGCCTGCGCCTTATGGCAGCGGACTGGGATGCGGCCGCTGCCAGGGCCTACCGCCTGCCGGATCTGGTTCTCACGGGAAATTTTATCTTTCAGGACAACGCCCTGGATCTGCTCCTTGACAACTGGATACTGACCCTGGGGGCCCGTCTTGCAGGCACCGTGTTTGACGGCGGGCAAAAAAAAGCGTTGTCCAGGCAGGCTGCCGCTGTGGTGGAAGAGCGGCTGGCCGCCTATGAAAAAGTGGTGCACACGGCCATTGCCGAGGTGGAAACCAGCCTGGCTGCGGAAAAACACCAGGCGGAACACATTCTTTTGCTGACCGCCCAGCTGGAAACCGCCAAACAGGCCCTGGCGGAAGCCCGGCGCCGATATATCAAGGGCCTGGATCCCTTTATTCCGTTTCTGACCGAACAGCTCAATGTCCAGGAGCTTGAGATCCGCCTGCTGGAACAGACCGCTGTGTTGATAAAAAACCGCATCACCCTTTACCGGGCACTGGGAGGGGACTGGCAGGCCATTGTTTCCCCCATGCCCAAGGAAACGCCATGATGTCATCTTCTCATACAAAACCACCGCTTTCTATGCGTATCATCCGCTTTCTTGTGCCGGTCATCATTATTGCCGCCGGCGTATTCACTGCCCGGTATCTGTATGACACACGGCCGGTTGCCAGCCGGGGCCGTCCTCAGATCCCCCCGCCCCTGGTGGAAACCGCCATCATGGAAAAGCAGGACCACCCGATTTCTCTGTCTGCCATGGGCACGGTCATGCCCACCCGGGCCATCACCCTGAAATCCCGGGTGGGCGGGTTTGTGGAAACCATATCACCACAACTGATTCCCGGCGGGGTATTTCAAAAAGCACAAGTGATGCTCACTTTGGAAAAAAAAGATTTTGAACTGGATGTGGCCAGAAAAAAAGCCGCCCTGGACCGGTTGTCCGCCTCCCTTCGGCTGGAGATGGGCCGGCAGGAAGTGGCAAGAGAAGAGATGAAAATTCTGCAAAAAGATGCCGAATCCCCCATCCTGGATGCCGACCTTGCCCTGCGGGAACCGCAGATGGCCCAGATACAGGCAGACATTGCCGCTGCCCGGGCAGACCTGGATCAGGCCCGGCTGAACCTGGCACGTACCACCATAAAAGCCCCTTTCAACTGCCTGATCACTTCTGTGCATGTACAGACCGGATCCCAGATATCGGCCCAGGATGCACTGGCCGAGCTGGCCGGCACGGATGCTTTCTGGGTAAAGGCCGCCGTTCCTGTGGAGCATCTCAAATGGATCCGGATCCCGTCCGGCCCGGATGACACCGGCAGCCCGGTCTTCATCACAGACCGGAACAACGCCAGACACCAGGGCCGTGTCATCCGTCTTCTGGGGGAACTGGGCAGTGAAACCCGCCTGGCCACGCTGCTCATCGCCATTGATGACCCTTTGGGCCTGTCCCGCCCGGTTGATACGCCGCTGCTGTTACACAACTATGTCCAGGCGGCCATCCAGGGAGAAACCATCTCTGATGTGATCGCCCTGCCCAGGCCCCTGGTGCGCAGCCAGAACCAGGTATGGGTGGCGGCGGACGGACACCTGGATATCCGGAACATCGATATCGTATGGAAGGATCCGGATCATGTGTTTGTCACCAAAGGACTTACGGCCGGTGATGCCGTGATCCTGTCGGATCTGTCCTCTCCGGTGGAGGGCATGGCCTTGCGTGTGCACAACAAAGACCGGCCGGATGCAGCCGGAACAGATACAGGAAATCGGCCATGACCCCACCTGTGTCCACAGACGGTCATACCGGCGCCATCCCCTGGATGGCAAAAAACCCGGTGGCTGCCAATCTGTTGATGATTGTCCTGCTGGCGGGGGGACTGGTCATGGCTTTCGGCATCAAGCAGGAGGTGTTTCCTGATTTTGAGGTGGGCGCGGTATCCGTATCTGTCACCTATCCGGGTGCCGGTCCTGAAGAGGTGGAGCGGGGGATCATTCTGGCCATTGAAGAAGCGGTCCAGGGCCTGGACGGCATTGATGAAATGCATGCCACTGCAGGAGAAGGGTTCGGCCGTGTCACCATCGAGGTACGCCAGGGAATGGATGTGCGCAGTTTTGCCCGGGAAGTGGAAAGCGAGATCAATGCCATCACCTCTTTTCCGGATGAGGCGGAACGTCCCATGACCGCGGTGGTGGCACGCAAGCGCCATGTCATCTCCCATGCCGTCTACGGGGACCTGCCCCGGGCAGTGCTCACCCGGATCGCGGAAAACTTCCGGGACCTGCTGCTCCAGGATCCCCTGATCACCCAGGTGGAACTGGAAGGTACCCGGGAGTATGAAATTCAGGTCTCCGTTCCCCAGGCCAGTCTGCGGCGGTACGGCCTCACCCTGGCAGGGGTGGCGGAACGTATCCGCAACCTGTCCATTGAACTGCCCGGCGGGTCTGTCAAAACCCGGGGCGGCGAGATCATGGTCCGCATGAAAGAGCGCCGGGATGAGGCAGATGCTTATGCCCGCCTGCCCATCATCACGACGGACGACGGCGCACAGGTGCTGCTGGCAGATATTGCCGATATTTCCGAAGGGTTTGAGGAAACCAACCGGTATGCCACCTTTAACGGCAAACCCGCCATCCGGGTGGAGGTGTTCCGGGTGGGGGATCAGAAACCCATTGAGGTGGCTAAAGCCGCACAGATACGGGCGGACATGTTTCAGGAAACCCTGCCGCCAGGAGTGGGGGTTTCCATGATCAGCGACCGGTCCCAGGTGTTTGAACAGCGGGCCGGCCTGCTGCTGAAAAACGGATATATCGGCCTGACCCTGGTGTTCATTCTCCTGGCCCTGTTTCTGGAGATCCGGCTGGCGTTCTGGGTGTCTCTGGGCATCCCCATATCCATTCTGGGATCGTTTGTTTTCCTGCCGATGACAGATTTTTCCATTAACGTCGTGTCCATGTTCGCCTTTATTGTGACCCTGGGGATTGTTGTGGATGATGCCATTGTGGTGGGGGAAAACATCTACTACTACCGGGAGCGGGGAAAAAAATTTCTGGAAGCCGCCATTCTGGGAGCAAAGGATATGGCCGTGCCTGTGGTGTTTTCCATTCTCACCAATATTGCGGCATTTCTGCCCATCATGTTTGTCACCGGCACCATGGGCAAAATTTTCAAGGTGATCCCCCTGGTGGTGATCATGGTATTTGTTATCTCTCTTGTGGAATGCCTGTTCATCCTGCCGGCCCATCTGTCCCATGAAAACCGCTCCCCCGGAAAAATACTGGGCTGGGTCATCGCCCGGCAGAACCGCATCAGCCAGGGGCTCACCTGGCTGGTGAAACAGGTATACACACCGGTTTTATACGCCCTGGTGAAAAACCGGTATATCACCGCAGCAGTGGGGGTGGCGGCTCTGGTAATCATGGTGGGGTATGTCCAAAGCGGGCGGATCACCACCACGCTGATGCCCCGCATTGAATCCGATTATGCCTTTGTCACGGCGACCCTTCCCTATGGTGCTTCAGATGAAAAAACGGCTGCAGTGCGCCGGATCATCACGGATGCAGCAGAAAAAGTGGTGGATAACAACGGCGGTGCACACCTTT
Source organism: Desulfotignum sp. (assembly GCA_011389555.1). Classification (GTDB taxonomy): domain Bacteria; phylum Desulfobacterota; class Desulfobacteria; order Desulfobacterales; family Desulfobacteraceae; genus Desulfotignum. Next base: position 15,016 of record JAABUD010000261.1, read on the forward strand.
CCCGGGGGCGGTACACCCGGGTGAATGAAAATGTGATTACCTCTCAAATCCTTCTGACCCCGCCGGATGTCCGGCCCATGTCCACTGCCCGGGTGACACAGCTGTGGCGGGAGGCCGCCGGTGCCATTCCGGGCCTGGAGTCCATTGTTTTCCAGTCCGACCGGGGTGGGCCCGGTTCCGGTGCTTCCTTGACCATTGAACTGAGCCACCGGGACATCGCCACCCTGGATGCCGCAAGTATAATGCTGGCGGATGAACTGGCTGATTTTCCCTCCACCAAAGACATTGATGACGGATCTGCCCAGGGCAAAAAGCAGTTTGACTTTACCATGAAACCGGAAGGGTTGTCTCTGGGGCTGGGTGCCAGGGATGTGGCACAGCAGGTGCGGCATGCCTATTACGGGGCCACTGCCTTGAAGCTCCAGCGGGGCAGAAACGAGGTAACGGTCAAGGTCCGGCTGCCGGAAGCGGAGCGGGATTCTGAAAACAGCCTGGAAACCCTGATGATCTACACCCCGGACGGCCGGGAAACCCTGCTGACGGATGTGGTTTCCATGGCGCCGGGACGGGCCTTTACCGCCATTGTCCGGCGGGACGGGCGCAGGGTGTCCACTGTAACAGCCGACGTGGTGCCCCAGCAGGAAACCGGCCGGATTCTTGCCGTGGTCAAAACCGACATCCTGCCCAGCCTGCAGCAGCAGTTTCCCGGCCTGACCGCCGGGTTTGAAGGGCGGCAGGCCAGCATGCAGGAAAGTACCCAGAGCCTGTTTCGGGGCCTGATCCTGGCGCTGTTCGGTATCTATGCCCTGCTGGCCATCCCCTTTAAAAGCTATTTTCAGCCCATGATCATCATGGCCTGCATCCCCTTCGGCATTGTGGGGGCGGTACTGGGGCATATTCTTCTGGGATTTTCTCTGTCCCTCATGAGCCTTTTCGGGCTGGTGGCCCTTTCCGGGGTGGTGGTGAACGGATCCCTGGTCATGGTGGATTCCGCCAACAAACACCGGCGCTCGGGCAAACCCGCCTTTACCGCCATAACAATGTCTGCGGCCCAGCGCTTCAGACCCATCCTGCTCACCACCCTGACCACCTTCGGGGGTCTGTCCCCCATGATTTTCGAAACATCCCGCCAGGCCCAGTATCTCATTCCCATGGCCATATCTTTAGGGTTCGGCATTGTTTTCGCCACCCTGATCACCCTGGCCCTGGTCCCCTGCTTTTACATGATCCTGGAGGATATTCTGGGGTGGTTCAAAAGCACCTAACCCCATTTACATGCTCAGCAGATCAGCACGATGCCGCCCCTGATGGGGGTACCGCTGTACAAATCATCCCTGGTCACGCTCCGCCATTCAGATTTTTCGTTGTACAAGTGATTTCACCCCCGCTTACCTCTGCCATCAACGACTAGTGCCGGGGGGTTCCTGTGGGTTGAATCCCATTCTGACGCGTTTGCTACATGGAGTTGGGCATGGCGGAGCGTTACGAACGGCAAATTGTTTGAGGACACACCTGCCCGCAGTTTTTGCCGTTCAGCGCAGCCATGCCCTACTCCATGTCAAACGAGGCAGAGGGTGAAACCCACAGGGACCCCCCGGCACGGGTCAGTTGTTTACAGGGATCCCCGGCACGGGTCAATGAAAAAGCTTGATGTAAACGTCCATTCCATATAAATAGAAGGATCAACCGCCTTTTGGCGGACTGAAAATTCAAACCCAGCCACAAAAGGAGTGCGAACATATGCCCGTGGTGACATGGAAAAAAGAAAACAGGACCGCGGTTGTGGAGATGTGCAACGGCCCCAACCGGATGAACCGGATATTTACCGATGACATGAACGCCTGTCTGGATCAGATTGTGGAAGACACGGATGTCCGGGCCGTGATCCTGACCTCGACCGATGAAAAGAATTTTTCCCAGGGTATCGATGTGGAATGGATCGGCCAAAAGATCCAGGATAAGGACAACGACACGGTCAAGGCGTTCATGTATGCCATGAACAAGATTTTCAAACGGCTGCTGCTGTTTCCGAAGCCCGTGATTGCGGCCATCAACGGTCATGCCTTTGGCAATGGCGCTATCGTTTCCTGTGCCTGCGACTTCCGGTTCATGAAAAAGGACCGGGGATTTTTCTGCTTTCCCGAAGTGGATGTGGGAATTCCGTTTCTGCCCGGCATGGTCGCGTTTGTTCGAAAAGCCGTGCCCGAACCGTTGTTCAACCGGATGATTCTGTCCGGTCAGCGCATGACGGCCCAGGAACTTGAAGATGGCCAGGTTATCATCAACGCCTGCGACAACCGGGAACACCTCATGGAAGAGGCATTAACCTTTGCCGGGACCTTTGACAAGAAACCGGGGATTTTCCAGGAGTTGAAACAGCGGATGCACAAAGACCTGACCCGGGTGCTCGATGAGCAGGATCCCGAGTATATCGAACCCCTCAACCTGTTTGTTCCGAATTGAAAGGGATCGCCGATTATCGAACCCGGCCTGCTGAATCCACCTCTATTTAGGGAATTTGCCAATATTGGCATTTTCCCTAAATGGCTGGCAGCATTTTCGTTGCAAGTGCCTCAGGCAGGGAGGTGATATGCTGCCCGGACTGAATGTCTTTTTCAAGTAGTGACAAAAAGCTTCTGATTGCCGGGTCTTCATGTGAATCTTCGATTGTTCTTGTAACGATCAACTGATCGTTCATGAGATGAAATTTGATTTTATCTCCGGAATCCACACCCAATGCCTGGCGTATGGATTTGGGCAGGAAAATTTATCCTTTGGTGGTTATGGTAGCAACTGGTTCAGCGGTATAATCTCGGAGGATGAAGATGGACAGTCCTGACTTTCCTGAAAGCTACCTTACCGGTGCAGCAATATAAAGAAAATGTTGGTTTCATGATCTTCACGCTTGAAGGACAGGATCTATCATGATAGTAATTCATTGGCTTGAATACATACTGACTGGAAACGAAGCCCTGCCGGCATTGAAAGACATGCACGCCTGGCCCCCGAAATCCGGACCTGTCTGAAGGATCGCTGGGAAACATATGTACGGGTCTGTATGGAAGTGACATCTCTATAAACGTAAGTGTTGTGTATGGCATCCTTCAAACTTATCTCAAAAATCGGAACCTGTTGGACCGTGCGATGAAGATTCAGGCGGAAAAGGCAACAATGTTCAAAAAGGCAATCCGTTGACACATTTCATTCACAATCTGTTGATTCAGCCCGAGGGCAAAACCCTGGAATTCAAACAGGACCTGTCTTCACCTCAGCCGATATTGAAAACCCTGACCGCTTTTGCTAACACCGCCGGGGGTAGACTGGTCATTGGAGTGACCGAGAACCGGCGGATCATCGAGGTGGCTGATCCGTTCAAGGAGGAGGAACGGCTGTGCAGTCTGATCGCGGATGCCATTGCTCCCCGGCTGATGCCCAATATTGAAATGATCACCATCGATGATAAAATTTTGCTCATCGCTGAAGTGTTTCTCAGCAACTCCCGGCCCCATTATCTGATCAAAAAAGGGATGGACCAGGGGGTTTATGTACGTCTGGGCTCCACCAACCGCCAGGCAGACCCTGAACTGATCGCAGAACTGCGCCGGTCCGTGGAAGGGGTGGCATTTGATGAAATGCCCATGCCGGATCTGTCCATGGATGACATCGATAACCGGGCCATGGCAGACAGTTTTGGAAAATCAAGTTTCCCCGGAGAACGGGGGCTGAGAATCCTCAAGCTTCTGGTGCCGCATCAGGGACGGCTGGTGCCCTCAAAAGGAGCGGTGCTTCTATTCGGTAGGGAGCGGACCCTGCATTTTTCCGATGCCTGGGTCCAGTGCGGCCGGTTTGTGGGCACTCACAAAACCGATATTTTCGATCACATCGAAATCGATGACCCCCTGCCCAAGGCCGTGGACAGCATCATGCTGTTTTTGAAGAAACACGCCATGCGCGGAGCCGATATTTCGGGGATCCGGCGCAAAGATGTCTGGAGCATTCCTCTGGACATCCTGCGGGAAGCGGTCATCAACGCCCTGGTGCATGCCGACTATTCCCAGCGGGGGGCGCCGGTGCGCATATCCTTTTTTGACAACCGCATCGAGATTGAAAATCCCGGTATCCTGCTGCCCGGCATGACGGTTGAGGACATGAAACAGGGGGTGTCCCGAATCCGGAATCCGGTGATCGCAAGGGTGTTTCGGGAGCTGAATCTGGTCGAGCAGTGGGGCATCGGCGTGCCCCGGATATTTCAACAGGCCCGGGAACTGGGGCTGCCTGAACCGGAAATCCAGGAAATCGGCATGCGGCTGCGGTTTGTCGTGGGCTTAGGAACATCGGTTCCGGTGACACCCACCGGCAACAAAGACCAGGCACAAGTTGGGGCACAAGATCAAGCACAAGTCGGAGCACAAGTTGATCATCAGATTCTGACAGCCTGTGCAGAAAAACCACTGTCCTCGGCTGAGATTGCCGCCGCCCTGGGGCACCGCCAATTGAGCGGGAACCTGCGCAAAGCGCTGCCCCATCTTCGCCAGGCCGGGCTGCTGGCATTCACGGTTCCGGATAAACCGAAAAGCCGGTTGCAGAAATACCGGTTGACAGACAAGGGACGGCAATGGATCGATGACGGGAAAAAGCTTGCTGAAATCCGGAAAGGAGAACAGCCATGAGTGGCAATAAGCCTGTTATAACTGAATAATACAACTTCATCATATTTGACATCTCATCGTCTTTCTATTTTTCCTACATGGTTATGTATCGTCTTCTGATCCATGCCCAATCTTTTTGCCATCCTGTCCTGGGGGATGCCAAGGCCTTGCATGCGGAATGTTTTGACGATCTTCATCAATGATAATTATAGTTGAATTCGGAAAGAATCAGTGTTATTTCACCTTGAGAAAGAGCATGGTACCAGAAAGGCATTGATTGATACGATATCAGCAGTGAACGCATAAGCACTTTCATGGAAAGATTTTGGCATGGCGAAGAAAAAAATATCCGAGGATACCGTGGTATTGCGCCAACAAGCCGAAGACAAATTAAAAAGCCGGTCCCGGAAAAATCGGAACCCATTGATATTGAAAAAAAAGCCAAAGCCGATATCATGGGTATCCGGGGACTGCCCGCACCTGGTAATGCTTACAGTCATCTCCAGGTTTCAATGAACATACTGGCATTGACCCTGAATCAGCTGGTCCGCATCCTTGAAACCGATTATGGCAAAGGCCGGTTTCATGCCAGGGCCCTGTACAGAGAAATTTTTACAAACGGCAGCTCTGCGCCGTTCAAGGCCCCGGAGTTTGCCGCATCGGGTGCACTGGCCCGCTCCCTTGAACTGGCCCTGGTGCTGGAACCGGGGCAGGTGACCGACTGTTTTCAGGAAGGGGACCTGACCAAATTCATCACCCGGCTGTCCGACGGTCTGGAGATCGAATCCGTCATTGTTCCCATGAACCGGTACAACACCCTGTGCGTGTCCACCCAGGTGGGATGCCGCATGGGATGCACCTTCTGCGAAACCGGGCGCATGGGATTGAAAC